>NZ_JADBTZ010000428.1:0-10057 GCF_020245885.1 Microcystis sp. M165S2
CTCAATTGTCTATCTTTTGGTATTAACCTATTTGTGCCTTAAGTGTCTCCCTGTATAGATTTCAGCTACTTTTAGGCGTAGGCACTCTCATCGAATTTTATTTTCAGTTAATTATTTGCATAACAATTACCGAAGAGCCAAATTCCGCAGAGTCTAATCGTTCAGAAATTCGTTCATCTTCTTCTTGGGGATTTTCTCCACTAATCACTATTCCTTCCCCTTCTTTAAAGTCTAAAAAGCGAAAAGGTTTGCCCTGCGGTCCTCGTCTCCACTGTAACCATTCTTCGGCAACATAAGGGCGATTATTAGCTTCATTAATGGCTAAATGATAGGTAATTAAAGGTGATGCCAATGTTTCTCTATATTTTAATTCGATAATGATGTAACCTTCTTGTCCTCTGGTTCTTAATTCTTTAAATCTTCCCCGTCTGTCCCAAGCTTTTCTTAAACCAACAGTAAAACATTCAGAGAGAAAGGCAAAGACATCAAATATGGTAGATTTTCCGCTCCCATTAGGACCGAGAAAAACGGTTAGAGGAGTAATTTTTTTTAATTCTAAGTCCTGTAAAGCTCGGTAATTTTGCACGCGCAGATTTTCGATTCGCGGTATAGAATTTACAGACATTGATTGTTTCTCTCTCTTGCTTTTAGCTTGTCTTTCCTGTGATTAGCAGTTATGGCAATTCTAATTTAATGAAGTAAAAAAAACTAGGTTTAGGCAGGAGAGTTCATACCTCATCAATTTGAAAAAAGCGGTAATTTCTTTAGTTCTCAGAAAAAGACAAGTTTTACCTATAATACCAAATTCCAGGGCTGATAGGATTAGCATTTCTCCTCTCTCTTCCCAATCATCTAAGCTGCTCGCGCATCTAAATTACTGGTTAAGACTGCATAGGAGAAAGCTTGCCGTTAGACTTCGGCTGCACCTCGACTCGTCTCGGTGAGCATTGTCGGGCCGAGTCTAACAGGGAGAAATAGTTCAGGCATTTGTACTAAAATACAAAATACCGAGTTTAAATGCACAACAACTGAGAAATTGTCGGGAAATCGGGGAATTTATGCCTGATTACTGTTAAGAAAGTTAAATCGAGTAATCTAACGCTTGAGATTGCCGATCAAAATCCGTCAACAAAGTGGCTTTTCTCGGTTTTAAATGTACCGTTTGTTCTGGTTGTAACTGTAATTGCTTGTACTCCTCACGATTGAGATAAGCCACCACCATTTCCCCATCGGCTAACATTAATTCTACTTGTATTTCCCAGCCTAAATGAATAACTCTTTTTACCACTGCCCAACTATTCAACCCATCTTGTTCGGGCATAATTTCCAGGTCGTGGGGACGGATAAAAACGGTGGAATTATGACCCTGATGATGCCCATTTCCTAATCCCGCTAGATTAGGTAAGATATTCACTTCCCCAATAAATTGCATCACAAAAGGTGTGGCCGGATGATCGTAAATTTCGGCGGGAGAACCCACCTGTTCAATTTTACCATGATTCATCACGACAATCGTATCGGCTACTTCCATTGCTTCCTCTTGATCGTGGGTAACAAAAACACTGGTAACGTGAACTTCTTCGTGTAAATTTCTCAGCCATACCCTTAATTCTTTTCTAACTTTTGCATCTAAAGCTCCAAAGGGTTCATCTAATAATAATACATTCGGTTGAATGGCTAAAGCGCGGGCTAAAGCTACTCGCTGCCGTTGTCCTCCCGATAATTGGGCGGGATAGCGATCGCCTAATCCTTGTAATTGAATTAATTCTAATAATTCCTCAACTCTTTTCTTAATTAATGGCGATTTTTGCTGGCGAATTTCTAGACCAAAAGCAATATTTTGACGGACAGTTAAATGTTTAAATAGGGCATAATGTTGAAAAACAAAGCCGATATTTCTCCGTCTAGGATCCACATGGGTGGTATCTTGTCCGTTAATGATAATCGCGCCACTGTCGGGACTTTCTAATCCGGCAATTGAACGTAATAAGGTGGATTTTCCCGATCCCGATGGTCCGAGGAGGGCAACTAATTTGCCTTCAGGAATGGTTAAACTTATATTATCTAAAGCTTGAAAATTGCCGAAACGTTTAGAAACTTGCTGGATGGTAATACTCATATTTTTAGGTTTTTTGTAGTTAAGTAGTGTGAATTTTGTGGGCGGTTTTACGTTCGAGAATTTCTTTGATAATTAAAGTAACTCCCGCTAGTAAGGCTAGAATAGCCGCTGCACTAAAAGCGGCAGGAGTTAGATAATTTTTATAGGCCTGTTCTACGAAAATTGGCAGGGTGGCAGTTCTCCCTAAAATACTGCCAGAAACCACAGAAACCGCCCCAAATTCTCCCATCGCCCGGGCATTAGTTAACAGCACTCCGTACATCAATCCCCAACGAATATTGGGTAAAGTTATGCGCCAGAAAATCTGCCAATCACTTGCCCCTAAAGTGCGCCCCGCTTCCTCTTGTTCTAAGCCAATTTCTTCTAAGACTGGGATAACTTCTCTAGCGACAAAAGGCATAGTAACAAATATAGTTGCTAATACCATTCCGGGTAAAGCAAAAAGTATTTTTATATCGAAAAATTCTAGGAAAGAACCTAACCAACCATTGCGCCCATAGAGCAGTACAATCATTAAACCGGCTACCACGGGAGAAACGGCAAAAGGTAAGTCAATTAAACTAATTAATAAAGTTTTGCCACGAAATTGATTGCGAGCAATTACCCAGGCTGCACAAAGTCCAAAAATTGTGTTTAAAGGTACAGTAATTAGGGCAATAATTACTGTTAATCTCACAGCCTCGATAAAGTCAGAAGTTCCCGCCGCTTCTAAAAAAGCTTGGAATCCATTGCGAAAAGCATAGTAAAATACTGCCGCCGCCGGAATAAATAATAATAGTGCCAGATAAACAAGGGCGATGATAATTAGTAGGGGTTTGTAATCCCATTCTTCCGGTTTAGTTAATACTTTTGGATTGTGCATTTTTACTCTGTCTCTCATTAAATGATAATAATTGTTACTTAACTCTGTATTTTTGCCCCCATTGCTGCAGGAAATTAATTACTACTAACATGAACAAAGAAACCAGTAATAAAACCATGCCGATTACTGTTGCCCCCGTGTAATCATATTCCTCTAGTCTTTGGAAGATTAAAACCGGGGCAATTAAATCCTTAAAGGGAATATTAGAGGAGATAATAACTACGGAACCATATTCACCGATCGCTCTGGCAAAACCGAGGGCAACTCCTGTTAAAATAGCGGGTAGTATTGTGGGAAAAATAACTCGCCAAAAGATTTGCCAAGAGGAAGCACCGAGGGATAAAGCCGCTTCTTCTACCTCTTTTTCCATTTCCTGTAAAACCGGCTGTAAGGTGCGGACAATGAAGGGTAAAGCGATAAATAACATCGCCACAAAAACCCCTAAAATGGTAAAGGATATCTTAATGCCAAAGGGGGCAAAAAATTGACCGAGCCAACCGTTATCACTGTAAACTGTGGCTAGGACTAAACCGGCAACAGAAGTGGGTAAAGCAAAGGGCAAATCCACACAAGCATCGACAATTTTTTTACCCGGGAATCGATAACGCACCAATACCCAAGCGATAATAGTGCCAAAAACTCCGTCAATTAATCCGGCGATTAAGGAAGTCAAAAAAGTGACTTGGTAAGCGGATAAAGAAATCGGTAAAGTGGCAATGCGCCAAAATTCGGCAAAACCAAGAGTTAGGGATTTAGCAAATAGTGCCGCTGCCGGTAAAACCAACAAAACCACTAGATAACTAATGGTAATTACCCAAGGAATAGAAACTTTTTTGTGGGGTTGACTCGGAGATAGAGATAATTGTGGGTTAGCCATTGTTAATTATTGCTAGAGATTACCAATTGTCCGCTTCTTCAAGAACTTGTGCTGAATCATACCAAACTTCTACATCTAAATCTGCCAGATAGGAAAGGGCATTTTCTATCCCTTGGGAGTTGCCTTGTAGTTGTAGATCGAACCAGCCATCTTGATTATTATTTGCAGCTAACAAAGCGGAAAATATATTCACTTTTAGACCAGGAAAAGACCCTAAACGTGCTATAATTGGCTCGTTAATATATTGTTTAGGAATCCGAATTTTTATTCTTCGGGACGTGGGGCGATCGAGTCCTGATTGATCGAGATGTAAGTCACTTTGGGGATGATTAATAGTTTGCCATTGAGGTTGATTATCCATGGTTTTTCTCCTTAGGATTTACCAGCTTTAGTCAGAATTTTATCGAACAAGGCTCCTTCATCAAAGAATTGCTTTTGTACCTTATCCCAACCGCCTAAATCCTGCACGGTAAAGAGATTTTTTATCTGAGGAAATTTACTCTCAAACTCTTTAAATACCGTCGGTTCAACGGGACGAAACCCCACCTTAGCAAATTCTCTTTGGGCTGCGGGAGTAAATAAAAACTGCACAAAAGCCTCGGCCACTTTTCTCGTACCTTTTTTATCCACATTGGCATCAACAACCGCCACGGGATTATCAATAGAAATGTTGTAATCGGTGGGAACAGTGTAAGCTAACTTCTCACCTTTTTGGTTAGCGAGAATCATCTCATTTTCGTAATTAATTAGCACATTTCCTTGGCCTTGTTTAAAAAATACATCACTAGATTCGCGAGCATCTCTAGGTAAAACTGGCGCATTTTTAAACACTTTTTCGACAAAAGTTTGCGCCGCTTGTTCACTGCCTCCCGCTTGCGTCACCGAACCCCAGAGAGCGAGAAAATTCCAGCGCGCTCCGCCAGAAGTCTTGGGATTAGCGGTAATAACTTTAATATTATCCTTGGCTAAATCTGACCATTTATTAATTTTAATATTGGCATCACGGGGAACAAAAGCCACCACAGACTTATGAACAATAGAGTCATTCGGAGCTTCTTTTTCCCAACCGGGTTGAATTAATCCCGCTTGCTCAATTTTCTTGGTATCCAAAGCTAAAGCCAACGCTACCACATCCGCTTCTAAACCATCGATAACGGCGCGAGTTTGGGAACCGGAGCCACCATAACTCTGTTCAAAAGTTACCTTTTGCCCCGTTTTTTGTTGCCATTCCTCGACAAATTTGGGAATGATTTTTTCGTAGGCACTTTGGGTGACAGCATAGGAAACAAGTGTCACAGTCACGGGTTTTTGGCTGTCATTGCCGCTATTGGTGGGGGATGGGGTGCAAGATGCCAGCGTTCCCCCCGTCAGGACAGTTGCCACGAGTAGGGATAAACAAGACTGGGATGACTGCATCGGGGGCGCTCCTAAGATTTACTCTGAGGTTGTATCTGTTTTCAGGTCTGGTTTAATCCTACAGCACAGGAAAGAAAATTTCAATACATTTATAAAACAAATTGGGAATAAGGTGATAACAAGGGAAACTGTGAGAAGATGGAATCAGTGCTACATCTAGGTTTGAGACTATGGGCAAGAGCGTCAAAGCCAAAAAAACACCCCTCCTACAACAACTGATTAACCAGAGTTTTCTCTTTCGCGGATTAGAGGAGACTTGGTTAAGTCAGTATCTCGATGCAGACAATCTCAAGTTAGAGACGCTATTTTCCAATCGTCCCGTCTATACGGCTTTTCTACCCGATGAATTTCTAGATGTTTTGTATGTGATTTTGGATGAGGGTGTAATCGTCGTCCGCAGCACTCCCCTCGACCGGATTATTGCCATTACCTACCCCGGCGGCTGTTTTGGCATGAGGAGTTTACCCTTTAGTTATGGTTTAGCCAGTCGCGCCTTTCCCTGTTTGGTGGAATCCTATAAAACTACCCACGTCCTGAAAATTCCCTTATCGGCACTAGAAAAGATTTACAACGATAACGAAAGTTTTCGTCAACGGTACTGTTTTTTATTTGAATTACAGCAAAAATTCGAGTATCATTTGCTTAATTGCAGTAGCTATCCACCCCAAGCTGTAGCCACTTTACTCAGAGCTTTAATCTATCAAGAAAGAGAATTAGGCAGTCAACCGAGTGCCGAAAATATCTATACTTTTGATTTATCCGTCGATGTGATTGCTCGCGCTTGTCAACTCAATCAACGCACCGTGGAACAGGTATTAAAAGGATTGCAAACCGTGGGATTAATTGCCTCAGAATCAACGGGGGATTTAATTCGGGTACTGGATGCCGAGGGTTTAAAAGAAGTGTACAGTGCCACCAGAGATAAAGTTAATTGGTGGCCTCTAAAGTAAGTAGGGTTGGCCCTATTTACCCTGGCAATTGACAGCGCTTTAAGGCATCTTCGGCAGCTGCTTTGGTGGCATCCTGTTTCCGTTTACCTTTACCTGTACCGTAGAGAAGATGATTAACCCGCACTTCGGCAGTAAATTCCCTAGCGTGGGGCGGTCCTGTAACATCAACGATCGCATATTCTGGATTAGAGGCGAAATTGGCCAGCGCCCACTGTTGAAAGAGATTTTTGGCATCGATAAAAGATGGCGATTCCGATTGTTGAGAGACTAAATGAGAGGCTACAGGGATAAAAAGTTGGTGCAGATAGTTTTTAACCGCATTTAACCCCGAATCTAGATAATAAGCCCCAATTATCGCTTCAAAAGTGTCTGCTAATAGGGTAGGATTTGATCGCCCCCGATCTTTAATTGCCCCCTTACCCAAACGCATTAACTCCCCTAGGCCGATTTCAAGTCCCAATTGCGCTAATTGTTCTTCTTTGACCAAATTTGACCGCAAACGGGTTAATTCTGCCTCGTTCATGGCGGGATATTTTTGATACAATAGTTCGCCCACCAAAAAAGCTAAAATCGCATCGCCCAAAAATTCTAGGCGCTCGTTATTTTCCGTCAATTCCGACTGTTCATTGACATAGGAACGATGGGTTAAAGCTTGGGTGAGAAGGAGAGCATTTTGAAAAGGAGGCAAACAAGACATTACAGAAATGATCAAGTCAAGAGCATTTCTGATCTTAATCCGACCCCACCCCGAATAGATGAGACGAACGATCCTTTTTTTACTGTTTTTTCCGGCTAGTTTAGGCATAATCTCCCAAATCTTCTCACCAGAAAACCTATCCGCTGCTATTCTTGCCCTAGGTACCCTGGTCATGTGTATGGAACAGGCACGCATGGCAGCGGTAGATATGGCAGAAATTGCCCAATTTCAGCAAAAAACCAGCGATCCTCGCCTCGATCGCTTTTTTATCGTCACAATTAGTACAATTGTTTTAGAATTATCGGGCTTTTATGTGGCTGCCCTCTGGATAGGATGGGGGTCCCTAATAGTTTTAGTCAGTCAAATTTGGTTTCATTGTTTAGCCAAAATTCAACTGCAGCCAAGCACGGAAAAAATTATTGACCATGGCATAGTGCCACGTTTACCCATATTACTCGCTGACGGAATCGGGATAATCTTCCTGGCTTTCTGGTTAGCCAAAATCGCCCCCCTAATTATGGCCATGACTTTAACGGCAATGTTATTAATCTACGGCTCTATTAAATATCTTTTCAACTGATAATATAGCAGTTATCTTAATGGTGAGATAACTTCTATATTATTAAACTTTTAGTTGCTTGTCCCTGTAGAATTGCCCTCAATCCATTCGTAAAAAGCCATAGATTCCGGGGGACAACGGCTGCATCCTCCGCATTTTTCTAGGGAAATCAGGCGAATTCGCCCTTTTTTAAGCAAGCGATCGAGCATGGGACTTAAGGCATCTGCTGACATCCGAAAGTGTCTGGATAAGTCAGATAGAGATGCTTTCTGATTTTTGGCAAGATAAGCCTGTATATCGGTTAAAATCATCTTTTCAAATAAAGTTGGGGGAATGGGGAATGGGGAAGTGGGGAAGTGGGGAAGTGGGGAAGTGGGGAAGTGGGGAAATTTTAACTAAAACCCTAAACCCCCAAAACCCTAAAACCCCAAAACCTGACCACTGATAACTGAAATTAAATTGCCGGACGGTTGATTTTTCGGGGACGGAGATTTTTTAAGGTGAATAAAACCCCGACTACGGTTAAACCCATCAAGACTATCCAAAAGAGAGAAAACCCCGGATGTCGAGAAAAAGTGGCGATTTGATAGAAGGAAGTGGCAACAATATAGGCCATTCCTGTGGTCCAGAGGGCAATAAAAGCAGTCCAACCGGCATTAGTTTCGCGATATACTGCCGATGTGGCCGAAACACAGGGGAAATAGAGCAGAACAAACAAGAGATAGGCAAAAGCACCCGCTTGACCATCAAATCTTTTCGCCATTGCCCCAAAGATTCCTAAATCTACCTCTTGCTTCTCCGCAGCCGTTTTTTGATCTTGCAGATCACCAATATTTAAACCCAAGGGATCAAGTAATTGATTGGGTAATTCCGCTAAATTGGCGGGAATAGTGGCAATAGCTCGGTTAATTTGCCCCCAAAAGTCGAATTTTACCTGTGCTGCCCCCTTATTCGGGTTATCTTCCCCTGCTAGTTGGCTGTAAATCGAGTTTAATGTGCCGACCATCGCTTCTTTGGCAAAAACTCCCGTAAAAATGCCCACTGTTGCCGGCCAATTTTCCGGTTCTAGTCCCATGGGTGAGAAAATAGGAGTTACAGCTTTACTGGTAGCACTTAAAACCGATCGCTCGCTGTCTTGATTACCAAAAGAACCATCAAAACTGACGGAGTTGAGTAGTCCCAAAATCATTACCATTAAAACGATAACTCGTCCAGCTTTCCATAAAAACGCTTGCAGACGTTCCCAAGTACGAATTAAAACCCCTTTCAGACGCGGTAGATGATAGGGAGGCAATTCCATAATAAAGTGACTGACTTCTCCCTTGAGTAGGGTTTTTTTCATCACCAATCCCGTCAAAATAGCGGCGAGAATTCCTAAGATATAAAGACCAAAAACGATGTTTTGACCACCTATGGGGAAAAAAGCCGCCGCAAATAGCGCATAAACAGGTAATCTTGCCCCACAGGACATAAACGGGTTCATCATAATCGTCATTAAACGATCGCGAGAATTTTCTAAAGTCCTGGTGGCCATAATTGCCGGCACACTGCAACCAAATCCCACTAGCATGGGGACAAAGGATTTACCCGGCAATCCCACCAAACGCATCAATCGGTCCATGACGAAGGCTGCCCGGGCCATATAGCCAGAATCCTCTAAAATTGACAAAAAGAGGAACATAAAGCCAATTACGGGGATAAAAGTGGCGACGGTTTGCACACCTCCCCCCGCTCCATCAGCGAGCAGAGCAATTAGCCAACCCGGGGTAGGGATTTTTTGTAAAACTTGGGCAAAACCATCGACAAAGATAGTCTGGGCAGTTAAATCGAAGAAATCGATAAAGGCAGCACTAACATTGATGGTAAACAAGAACATTAGGTACATTACGCCCAAAAATATCGGAATTCCCAACCAGCGATCGAGAACAATCCGATCAATGCGAACGGCAAAGCCGCGCCAAAGGCGATCGGACATGGTATCATTTATCTGTCCAGTCCGTTGAGTGGCTCCCTGGGTAACTTGTTGAATAAAGCCATAACGAGTATCAGCAATTAAAATATCGAGGTCTTCCCCCAAAACTTGGTGTATTTGTCGTCTATGCTTGACGATAATGCTTAATAGTTCCTGTGAACGCAATTCTGGGGCGATGCGATCCTCGTATTGCAGTAGATTTAAAGCCGTCCATCTTGGCTCAACGATCCTTTTACTGCTATGGTCGTTAATGTAGGCAACAATCTCGTTCAGAGCTTCCTCAATTACCGCAGGATAAGCGACATAAGCGGCAGTATGGCTAATATTACTGACTAATTCCCCAATTTTTTGCTTTAATTCCTCGATTCCCTCCCCTTTAACCGCACTAATCGGCACGACAATTGCATCCATGCGAACGGCAAAGCCGCGCCAAAGGCGAACGCTTAAGAGTTGCGGATTAACCACAATAGTTAGTAAAAGTATAGTCAAATATAGACAGACTGAATTCCATTTCAGAAATTCCCTTCACTTTTACTTCGAGAGATTAATTCTCCTTGGGTGAACTACGCACCTCTCTATCCCATAGCGGTTAAACGCATTTGGGA
>NZ_JADBTZ010000429.1:0-4254 GCF_020245885.1 Microcystis sp. M165S2
AAAGCTGTTTGTAGGTGTCTTAACCCTTGTGGTAAAGGTACACAGATTACTTCATTGAGAAAGTCTAATTCTTCTTGTTTTTTCCACTCGGTTAGCATTGAAGAAGTTTGAGCATATCCTACTCTTTCTTGCTTTTCGTACCATGCTTTTGTTCTGAGATGGAGAGCTTTATTGTAAACTAATCTTACACAGCCCAAGGTGCGCCGCAATAGCGACTCTTGTTCTGGTGTGGGGTAAAATCGAAACCAATAGGCTTTTTCCATGGGGAGCATTTTAGCATATATTCCGTAAATGTGCTAATATTTGACGGTAAAGCCAACCTAGAACGACGGGGTTTCAGACCCAAATTTTCGATGATCAGCACAAGCCACCTCCTAATTGAGCTTTTTTATGAAAATTCTGGTCTTAAATGCGGGATCGAGCAGTCAAAAAAGTTGTTTGTACGATTTAGAGTTTCTCCCTGACCATCCTCCGCAACCAATTTGGCAAGCGGGGATCGATTGGACAGTTAACCCTGATTACGGGGTTTTAACAGTAAAAGCTCAGGGAATTAAACAGGAAATTAATCTTTCTAGTCAGGATCGTCCGGCGGGAATTGCTCGGATGTTAGATACCTTAGTCACTGGCGAAACTAAGGTACTGGCTAACCTCGCCGACATTAGTATAGTCGGTCATCGAGTTGTCCATGGTGGCACGGAATATTCCCAGGCCACCATGATCACTCCCCAGGTCAAAGAAACGATTAAAAAGCTGATTCCCCTTGCTCCTAGCCATAATCCCGCTCATTTAGAAGGAATTGAAGCGATCGAGCAAGTTTTCGGCGATGTTCCTCAAGTAGCAGTGTTTGACACCGCTTTTCATCGTTCTATCCCTCCTGAGTCTTCTCTTTATCCCATTCCCTACCAATGGAGTGAACTGGGAATCCGTCGCTATGGTTTCCATGGCACCAGTCATCAGTACTGCTCCCAACGGGCCGCCGAATTGTTAGGAAAACCCCTAGAATCCTTGAAAATGGTGATCTGTCATCTGGGAAATGGCGCTTCCCTATCGGCAGTCAAGGGGGGTAAAAGTATTGATACTACTATGGGATTTACTCCTCTAGAGGGATTGATGATGGGAACCCGCAGCGGTTCGATCGATCCAGGGATTCTGATTTATCTAGAGCGAGAATATCAATACAATCCCGATAGTTTAAATAGCTTACTCAATAAAGAATCCGGTTTAAAGGGAATTTCGGGTATTTCTGGGGATATGCGGGCAATTACCACGGCGATGGCCGAAGGCAACGAGAGGGCAAAATTAGCATTTGAGATGTATATTCATCGTCTGAAAAGTTTAATCGGATCGATGATCGCTTCTCTAGAGGGGTTAGATGTCTTGGTATTTACGGCAGGAATCGGCGAAAATTCAGCTTTAGTACGGGAAAAAGCCAGTCAAGGCTGGTCTTTTTTGGGTTTAGAGTTAGATTTGGCTAAAAATGCCGCTCGTCCTCGGGATGAGGATATCGCCAGTGACACATCTAAAGTGCGAGTGATGGTAATTGCTACGGCGGAAGATTGGGCGATCGCACGAGAATGCTGGCATTTATCTCGATAGACCTTACCTTTGGCTATTCTCTTTTGGCTGTTCCGTTGCGGGAATCTCCATAATCGGATGGTTAAGAGCAATCATCAAATGGTCTCCCTCTTGGCTAATACTGCTCGGACTGCTCGCCATTTGGGAGAGGGGATCATTGCGTTCGGAGACGAAGTAGGAACCAACAGCGATCGCCATAGCGGTGAAAATTGCGCCACCATAAACATAATATTGCCGACGACGCTGACCATCGACTTTTCTGAACACCTGTTCTGCCAATCGGTCGCTGGCCATAGTAACCGGTACGGGAATTTGCTTTAAATTAGTTTGTAATCCCAAGAGCTGCCGATAGAGTTTTTTAGCAGCAGCATCATGGTCTAACCAATGCTGAACTAGCTTCCGTTCCTCTACCGTTACTTCGTTATCAATATAGGCGCTAATTAAATCGAAACGATGAGCTTCTTCGTTATCCTCATCTAAGAACAAAATATCCTCGGTTGCGGAGTTGCAATCGCTGTCATCGTGACGTAACAAAGACTTGATCCATTGAACGTCTTCGGGTTGATAATTATTCATGGTTGACCTCGACCAGAAGCGATCGGTATACAATCACTTTTCACCAGCACGGAGCTAGTTAACTTTAACGACTCCTCATTTCGACCGTTAGTGCCGAATCACCACAATTTTATTTAGCCTTCCGTAAAATAGGGCTGTAAAACAGATTGTAATTTAGCGCGAGCGCGAGCAATGCGGGATTTAACAGTTCCTAAAGAAACTCCCGTGATCTCGGCAATTTCTTCGTAGGCCATGCCTTCAATTTCTCGCAGAATAATAGTTGTCCGAAAAGCTTCTGGTAAATCAGCGATCGCAGCCTGTAATTGATCGTAGAATTCGTGGGTGGTGAGATGTTCATCGGGACTGGGGTAATCGGACTCGATATCCCAATCGATTTCGCCATCTTCCACGCGCCGGGGAGCATCGAGGGAAATGGGGTGATTAACCCGCTTGCGTTTCCGCAATTCGTCGTAAAAAAGATTAGTAGCAATGCGACTTAACCAACCGCGGAACTTGAGGGGTTCATGGAGACGGTTAATATTGCGATAGACGCGAATCCAGACCTCTTGAGCCAAATCAGCGCGATCTTGCCAATCGGGAGCCAAATGATAGAGTAATTTATCAACATGAGCCTGATAGCGCCGCAGCAGTTCCGCAAAGGCTGCTCGATCCGGCTGACAGCCTTCCTGACAGCGTGCAATTAGATCGTAGTTGGAGAGTTTGTCAGGGGACACGGAGTTTTGAGACTTTTTGGCCTCAAGTGACCAAGATGCTGGAATCGATTGACTCATGGGATTTCCTCTAAGGATATAAACTCCTCACTCAGAGCTTGAGGACGGGAGAATTCAGTAAAGGTTCCCGAAAATAAATAATTTTTTTCCCATATTTTGATTCTAACCGATCGGGGCATTCATCTGGGGGAGCAAGTGGGGTGTGGGGTGTATTTTCAGTGAACAGTGAACAGTAATCAGTGAACTAAAAACTCACATCTGATCACTGATCACTGATCACTGATTACTGATAACTGATAACTGATAACTGATACAAGCCTGTCTCCTGAAGGCTCTGTAAGTTAGGTTTTTTCCTTAGCGAGAATAAAGACGCTGCCCTCGCTGCCGCGGCCGATGCGGAGATCTTCATCGAGATAGGTGATATCAAGCCAACCTGTTTGTTGGCGATTATTGAAAGAAAAATCGAGGGGAGGAAATTTTTTGCCACTCTCGATCGCTTCAATAAATTCTTGGGGAGAATGATAATTGAGAAGACGTTGCAGACCGAGGATCGAGCGCTCAAATTTGACCATTACCCGACGCTCGGATGTGGGTTCAAAGGTAGCGGAGACGATCACTACTCCTTCTAACCAAGGTACACCGGTAATTTCAGCGATATTGTAGAGTTTGGCCTTGTTCAGGTCGAGATATTGATAAATTTGCCCTAATTGAAAAAAAGGTAGGCGATCTATTCCCAGAATGTTGCGGCTGCTGGTGAATAGCAAACGCCAATTGCCCCCTAATAGTTGTTTAACTTCGAGGGGATGGGGATGGGGATTGTGATCCTCCAATTGTTCGATCGCCGCTAAAATCCGCACGCGGTCGCTTTCTGTCGCCAGGAGTCCGCGATTTCTACCAGCGATCAATTCTAATAATTTCGCTTTGGCATCCATAGAATCTCCCTTATTTATAAACTGCCTCGACCCGCTAGGTACTCGATCGAGGTTTTTGGTGGTCCCAAGAGGTTCACTTGCGCTGATGATTTCAGAGTTTCAACGGAGTTTTAACCTCGGTGAGCGGCATTTTCAACTGTTGACTTGATTATTTTAACACAGATTAAATGCCGCAGTTTTAAAATTTTTTCATAACCGTAATTAAGTGATCGAAATAGGGAGTAATTGCGTTTTTTTCTGAGTCGCTAAAATACTCTAAACTGTATTGTTTTAAGGCTTCTAACCCCGAAATCATTGCCCCTAATGGTACTGCAATTCTTGTTGACACTCCCCGCTCTAAAGAGACGGGGATTCTTGGTTCACAGAGATTACTTGCTTAGACAGAATTGCTTCTGAAAAAGTAGAGGTATTCTCTCCCCAAGCGTTTATTGGATCTAGCCCAAAGGTTCCGGTATGCCCTA
>NZ_JADBTZ010000043.1:0-3737 GCF_020245885.1 Microcystis sp. M165S2
CCCACACCCCACACCCCACACCCCACACCCCACTTCCCACTTCCCACACCCCACTTCCCCACTTCCCCACTTCCCCACTTGCCACTGATAACTGATAACTGATAACTGATAACTGTATCGGTTATTGCGACTTTTTATTTCCTGAAAACCGCCTTGTGGAAGTCAAGTTAGTTGCTTAAGATGGAGATAATCGCAGTCAGAGAAAACCTCTCAAGGAAATTATTACTATGGCTTTCACTCTTTATTCTCCCTTCCTAGAAATTAATTCTGTCCAACGTCAAATCGATCAACTTTTTCAAGAAGTATTACCGACAACTTCATTGGTATCTCGTCCCCCGGTGGAAATCTCCGTTAACGAGGATTCCGTGGAATTAAAAATCGAATTACCCGGTATGGATATTAAAGATATCGATGTGGAGGTTAGCAAGCAAATGGTGGCTATTAATGGGCAACGTGAATGCGCTGCCGAGGTAGAAGACAGCGAATTTTATTATGGTAAATTTAGTCGCTTGATTACCCTGCCAGTAGAGGTGCAAAATAGCCAAGTTACCGCTAACTATCAAGACGGTATTCTTTATCTCACCCTCCCGAAAGCGGCGGCAGAAAAAAATAAAGTGGTTAAAGTTAATCTTGGTTAGATGAGAAAAAGACTGGAGAATTTCTCCAGTCTTTGGTTTTATTTGTAATCGCTAACTGTTAATGGAGTTCTTTGCCATTTAGGTTGACGGGACGGGGTTGAATAACACCAAAACCGCCGTGATTGCGTTGATAGATAACGTTGATTTCGTTAGTGTCTTTGTTGCAGAACATAAAGAAATCGTGATCGACTAATTGCAATTGTGTTAGTGCTTCCTCAATAGTCATCGGTGGCATGGCAAAGTATTTCATCCGCACTACTTCCGCAGGTAATTCGGGAGTGCGATCACCAATTAGGCTATCATCTAAGGGTTTCTCTTGCACCACCTCGCTAGTTTTAACGGTGGCGTTGGTGCGATGATCCACCAATCTTTCTTTATACTTGCGGAGTTGACGAGCGATTTTATCAGAAACTAAATCAATACTCGCGTACAAATTTTCGCTTCCTTCTTGAGCGCGAATCACTGTTCCATTAGCATAAACCGTTACCTCCGCTTTGTGACGATCGGGAATGCGTGCATTCTTTTCCACGGAGAGGTGAACATCGACCTTTGTGGTTATGCCGTTAAAATGTTTCACCGCTTTCTCCAGCTTTTGTTCCACATAATCATGAATAGGTTCGGTGACAGCGATATTATTGCCCTGAATCAATAGCTTCATACTCACTACTCCATCTAAAAATTTTGCTATGGACTGCCCACATCAACTATTTTTAAGGGATGTTGATGCCAGGAATTTAATCCTCAAAAAAACTGCTCGATCGCGCTGTTGATTGAAAGTCAATTAGAGGTCACAGTCTAGATATTGTCGGTGTTCTCGTTCTCTTTTTTTTGTCGGATCGCACGGAAAATTCATCGGGTCGAGCGCCTATTTGCAACTGGATTTATCTACCTCTATTCTAACAAGTTTCTCTAAACCTTCTCTTAACAGAAATGCGAAGTTCTGTTAACTTTCATTTAAAGAAACTGATTTTTGCCGCCAGCAAGGGAATCCGGTGATTGTTTCTCCCGTTCGACGGTTAACCTCGGAATAGATGGGATAACCTTAGATTAGCACTTAGTATTCTCCCCAACATCTATATCTTCCCTTCTTTTAATTTTCCTTTGCGCTCCTTCACATTTCTTAAATAATTTGACAAATCTCGCAATGAATGCTCAAAAAATACCTCGTCCCTGTGGGCTAAAAATTTGGGCAATTACGCCCTATTCTTTGGCAACAGCGATCGCTGGTGGGGCGAGAATTGCTAATCCCGACTTACCTGATATCCTGCTAATACTCGAACAGCCCCCGTTTATACCCTATCCATTAGTCAGATCTTTCTTAACAAAAAGAGAAGAAACTTAAAAAAAAGGGAAACGATTGATCGGTATAGTTTTGAAAGAAGGAATCAAGGTCGAGGTGAGCAAAAAAATGGAGAAATGGGCAGCCCAAGAATTACAGTATGCAGACCTAGGCGATACCAGAAGAAAGAAAAGGTTAATCAGTATCGTGGAAAACTTGGCCAGCCAAATTAGTACAAGTGTGCCACAAGCTTCGGGAAATCTAGCGGCAGCGAGTGCCACCTATGACTTTTGGAATTCCCCCTATTTTCACCCCTCAGATATAATTGCCGCCCAAGCTAAAAGTACAGTAGAAAGAATCAAAGAACATCCAATAGTTTTGGCAGTGCAAGACACAACCAGTTTAGACTTTACGACACAAAAAGCCAAAAAAGGAATGGGTTATCTAGATTGTAAAACCTCCTTTGGTCTCAAAGTTCATACCACATTAGGAGTGTCCCCGGTCGGAATACCTTTAGGACTGATTAATCAATAGGTCTGGGCAAGAGAAGAAAAGAATTTAGGGATTGCCAAGCAACGAAAAAAAAGAGAAACCCAAGAAAAAGAAAGTCAAAGATGGTTAAATTCTTGCTCAGAAACACAACAACAAATACCCGAAGATATTCAAGTAGTAACAATCGGAGATTGTGAGGCAGACATATTTGATTTATTTGCCCAGTCAAGAAATCCTAACTCTCATTTATTAATCTGAGGAACTCATAACCGAAAAGTTAACTATCTCGTCGAAGACAAGGAAAAGTCAGGGCATCCAGAGACTAAATATTTACATCAATCCATCAGAGAAATTAAAGCCTGTGGTAGCCTAGATGTGCAAGTAAAACGCAATCCTAATCACGAGGCTAGACTAGCTAAACTAACAGCTAGATTTGCCAGTTTTGAAATACAAGTACCTAGCCATTACCTCAAGGCGAACCCTCGTCAACCTGTCAAATTACAGGTGATTTTAGTAGAGGAAGCAAGTAGGTTATTGCTGCTATCAAAGACCTGAAAAGAAGCAAAAGTACCAGATCCTTCAGAACCACTATTAAGTGCAAAACCAAATTTTAAGAAATCTTTCGCTCCTACAAGAAAATCAACCCTTCTCGACTTTATTAAAAATTTAGATGTAATCCTAAATCCTGTTATTAAAAACTGATTATTTATTCCCCCTTTCGCCGTTCGGCGGTTCGACCGACCTCACCGTCGAAGCCTTTTGCCTGTCCTGATATGTAGCCTATACTCAACGGATTTAGTATAAGGCAAAGTCGTCCTTTTAGGACAGAGTTTCAAACCGAGGATTTGCGATGATACAATAAAGTTAGGCAAAAATGCGATCGCAAGAGATAAAGCATGGTTCAAGCACCCATCGAACCCCAACTTTTCTATCCTGACTCCGACGGTAAACCTATGGCCGACAACACAGTTCAATATCGCTGGATTGTTCGCTTGGTTGCCAATCTCAAGTATTTATTTAAGGGGCAAACCGTCTTTGTCGCCGGGGATTTGCTCTGGTATCCCCAGCAGGTAACTGTACCACCCGCTCCCCGTCAAGCTCCCGATGCCATGGTGGTTTTCGGTCGTCCACCGGGTGAGCGGGGCAGCTATAAACAATGGGAAGAAGACAATATTGCTCCCCAGGTGGTGTTTGAAATCCTCTCTCCGAGCAATAGTGCCAGGGAAATGCTCAAAAAGCAGTCTTTCTATCGGGAGCATGGGGTATTAGAAATGTTTTTCTATGACCCAGACTCCCATGATTTCTGGGGATTGGTGCGGGCCAATCAG
>NZ_JADBTZ010000430.1:0-4256 GCF_020245885.1 Microcystis sp. M165S2
AATAGTCAAGCCGGAAGAAGTTCAAAAAGCTGTAGAATTAATTAATCATCGTCCTCGAAAATGTCTTGACTATCGAACCCCTTTTGAGGTATTCTATGAATTATCATCAGACATTGATGCACTTCATTTTTGAATTGGCGAGGTAACTTGTGGATAGGAGGCACAATTTAGTATTCATGTCTTGATTCAGCGACACCGCTTTTTACTATCTTCTGATCTGATCTGCCGCTTCTAGGCTGGTAATTGCGGTTTCTGCCGTCAAAATAGGAGGAATATCAGTTAAACTGGCACTTTGATAAACCTGTTCATTTCTAGCAAATAAATTGCTCATATCTTGATAATAATTAGAAGTGATCGATAATAAAGCTCCCGCAAAAATATAGAGAGGTAAAGGCAAAATAAAACCCTTCGCCCACTGATAAAATTCTACCAATAAAAACAACAATACACAACCCACAACCCATACTTTCATCACAGTTTTTTCTCCTATTTTTACGAGAAAAGGTGAGCAAAAAGCCCACCTTTTATTTAACTAATTCCAGTTAGAATTTATTCGATCACGGGAGCGATTAACTCGCGTCTTTCTCCCGAAATAACTTTCACCTTACCTTCCTCATCGATATCGACCATGGCAGTATCACCATCACCCACGCGTCCGGAGAGAATTTCCTCAGCCAGAACATCTTCCAAGAGACGCATAATCGCACGACGTAGGGGACGAGCGCCGTAGGCCGGATTATAACCTTCCTCGATCAAGCGTTCTTTAAACTTATCAGTAACAGACAAAGTAATATTTTGTTCTGTCAGACGTTTAAACACATCCTTGAGCAGGATTTCGGCGATTTCCTTGACTTCTTCCTTATTGAGTTGACGGAAGACAATAATCTCATCGAGACGGTTGAGGAATTCCGGACGGAAATATTGTTTTAATTCCTCATTAACCAGCGATCGAATGCGATTATACTGGGCCTCGGCCTGATTATCATCAAACTCGAAACCTAAGCCGCCGCCACCCTTCTCGATAACTTTAGAACCGATGTTCGAGGTCATGATCAACAGGGTATTTTTAAAGTCCACCGTGCGACCTTTAGCATCGGTCAAACGTCCATCTTCAAGGATTTGCAGAAGCATATTGAAGACATCGGGGTGAGCTTTTTCGATTTCGTCGAATAGCACCACCGTGTAGGGACGACGACGCACCGCTTCCGTTAATTGTCCCCCTTCGTTGTAACCAACGTAACCCGGAGGCGAACCGATTAACTTAGAAACCGTGTGCCGTTCCATGTATTCCGACATATCGAGACGGATCATCGCATCTTCCGAACCAAAGAAATAAGCGGCCAGAGCTTTAGTTAACTCGGTTTTACCTACCCCCGTCGGACCGGAGAAGATAAAGGAAGCAATGGGACGGTTGGGATTTTTCAGACCGACGCGAGCGCGACGAATGGCACGAGACACCGCTTTAACTGCGTCCTCTTGACCGATGAGACGCTGATGTAGGGTATCTTCCATGTGCAGCAGTTTCTCGGATTCGGTTTCGGTCAGTTTATTGACGGGAACCCCAGTCCAAGAAGCGACGATGTGAGCGATTTCCTCCGCGTCAACAAAGGGTTCGTCGTTGCCATCTTCGCCTTTTTTGGTGGAAGCGAGATTCCGGATCTGGGTTTTGATTTCCATTTCCCGATCGCGCAATTCCCCAGCTTTCTCGAAGTCTTGACCGCGCACCGCATCATCTTTTTGTTTGAGAATTTGCCGCAGTTCCTTGTCTAATTCCTTGGCTGCCGGGGGCAATTGGGAATTAATCAAGCGCACTCTCGAACCAGCTTCATCGATTAAATCGATCGCCTTGTCCGGTAAGAAGCGATCGCTAATGTAGCGATCGGACAATTTCGCCGCCGCTTCCAGGGCCTCATCTAAGATTTTTAATTTGTGGTGCTGTTCGTAGCGTTCCCGGAGACCGTAGAGAATTTCGATCGTTTCTTCTACGGAGGGTTCACCGACCATAACCGGTTGAAAACGTCTTTCTAGAGCCGCATCCCGTTCGATATGTTTGCGATACTCATCCAAGGTTGTCGCACCGATACATTGCAGTTCTCCCCGGGCCAAAGCCGGTTTGAGAATATTGGCCGCATCGATCGCCCCTTCGGCTGCCCCGGCACCGATGAGAGTATGAACTTCATCGATCACAAGGACGACGTTACCCGCTTGGCGAATTTCGTCCATGATTTTTTTGAGGCGTTCCTCAAATTCGCCGCGATACTTGGTTCCCGCCACTAGCAAGCCGATATCGAGGGTGACAACCCGTTTTTCTTCGAGAATGTCGGGAATATCCTTATTAGCGATGCGTTGGGCCAATCCTTCTGCGATCGCTGTTTTACCGACCCCCGGTTCCCCAATCAGGACTGGGTTATTTTTGGTACGACGGCCAAGAATTTGGATAACGCGCTCGATTTCCTTTTGTCGGCCGACCACGGGATCGAGTTTACCCTCGCTGGCCATTTGGGTTAGATTGGAACCGAATTCATCAAGAGTGGGGGTTTTAGTGCGACCTTGGGAAGATGAACCTGCGGCCACTTCGGCGGTTTCCCCTAACATTCTGATCACTTGGGTGCGAACTTTCGAGAGATCCACGCCGAGATTTTCCAGAACCCTAGCGGCCACACCTTCCCCTTCGCGAATTAGTCCTAAAAGGAGGTGTTCTGTGCCAATATAGTTATGGCCCAGTTGACGGGCTTCTTCGAGGGAGAGTTCTAAAACTCGTTTGGCTCTGGGGGTGAAGGGAATTTCCACGGCTACGAATCCGGAACCGCGACCGATGATTTTCTCCACCTCCACGCGCGCATCTTTGAGATTGACACCCATGGACTTGAGGACTTTGGCGGCAACTCCCGTTCCCTCTCCAATTAGTCCTAGTAAAATCTGCTCTGTTCCCACGAAGTTATGGCCAAGGCGGCGAGCTTCTTCTTGGGCGAGCATGATTACTTTAATGGCTTTTTCCGTAAATCTTTCAAACATAGCCTATCCATCACCTACACAAGCGACCCTAGATATGCTGATTTTAGCACGCCTTTTTAGTTTAGCCCTCTTTCAGTGATCAGTTATTGGCGAGCGGCTATTAGTTATAGCTCTGAAGATTTTTTCCTGAGTCAGTCGGTCTTAGCTGACTTGCGGAGATGCCCGGAATCTGGCAGATTGTGGTTTTAGCCCTCTCGAAACCTGCCGATAAGTTGTTCACCCTTGCCTAATCCCCTAAGCTCGTGGTCATTCCCATCCCTCGATCGCTTGACTATTGAGCGGCCATTTTCAGACCAAAACTCGAAGTATAAGTATATTAAATATTACTACCTATTGACTAATTAGTATATATGTTGTATGACGGGGTGATATGCAGAAAGTTGACCTATATCGTTACTCTGGAGAGTGTTATACAGAAATTTGACCTATAGAACCTATTTGGTATCTCTCTTGTGACGCTTCACGGGTAAGAATTACAGGTATTTTGGCTAATTCGCTCTAATCCATACTGGCTAATGATTTTGGGAAAGATACCAAATGGACTCTATAGGGTTTCTTGACCAAGTTTTCCTTTTGGGGAGTCCGTCGTCAGAAGCGGATGCCAAATCAGGTCATACTTCATGTTTATGAAAAAAACCCAGATCTCGAACTCAGGTTAGACTAAAAAGAGAAATTTAATCATAATGGCGGTTGTCATGACTATGGTAGAAAAAGTTCGTAAAACCGAGGCGGAATGGCAGGCCCTGCTAACTCCCGAACAGTTCCAAGTTACTCGCAAAAAGGGAACAGAACGGGCTTTTACGGGTAAATATCACGATAATAAAGAAAAAGGTATTTACAAATGTGTCTGCTGTGGTACGGAGTTATTTACTTCTGACAGTAAGTATGATTCGGGTACTGGTTGGCCGAGTTTCTGGACCGCTGCTAACGAGGCTAATATTAAGTACGAACGAGATGTTAGTTTTTTCATGGTGCGGACAGAGATTGTTTGTGCCGCCTGTGATGCTCATCTCGGTCACGTTTTTAATGATGGTCCACCCCCGACGGGAAAACGCTATTGTCTCAACTCTGCCGCTTTGCAGCTTGAAAAAAATCCCTAATGGGACTTAGACAAAAAACAAATCGAGAAAAGCCTCAACTCCAATCCCCGCTTGGGATTTACTTCGACCAAGCCCAAAATCGCTGAAACCCAGATATATCAAGGAAAATCATAAATCGAGGTTAACCCTTTGTCCCGTAAT
>NZ_JADBTZ010000431.1:0-7866 GCF_020245885.1 Microcystis sp. M165S2
GTCAGTCTGTAGAGCGACCATAAGACCAGAACAGAGTAAATCTGTTAAGGCAGGTGCGGAACCCCGCAAGGGAAAGAAGCAGAAACCTAAATCGTGAGGTTTGGGAATCACCGTCCGTTTACGGCGGTGAGGATGTCAATTGGAAGGCTTAAAAGAAGATGGATTAACTGTTCCTGAATCAGTGTCGATCTGTGAGTATGTAGATGTAGCTTAGGGGGTTCCAAGGTGGAAATAAGATTAGACTCATAGCCGCGATTCATTACAATCGACAAAAAATTTATAGCGTTTCCTGTTCACAAGAGGTACATTCTCAATCCTGAAAAGCTTAATCAGCAAAGGTTAAACTGTACCTCACAGATACGAGAACCGCTATATATTCGAGAAGTTTTAACTCATGCTGAATACGACAAAAACAAATGGAAGGAGTAAAAAAAATGCCGACGATAGAGCTAGAGAAACCACGGCAAGCCTGGACAAACTTAAAGCAAATACTCTTTATTCCTCCCAGCGAATCAGAATATGAACAATTAGTAATTATAGCATTTCTGATTCACAAGAGGTACATTCCCGATCCTGAACAGCTTAATCAGCAAAGGTTTAAGTGTGCCGCACAGATGCGAGAACCGCTATATGTTAGATAATTTGATAGATGAAATAGGAGAAAATGAAAATCATCCTCTTGCTTCTTTAGCGGTTCCTACTGGCTGGACTGTAATTGTCCCAGCCGACCGCGGCTTATAGGCGCCTTGGCTCTATCAAGTGATTGTGGAAGCCGGCTGGCATCCGTTTTTACGCATTAACCAGCAAGGACTGGTCAAAATTTCCTCTCATGGTCAATGGCAGCCCTTAGATGCCCTAGTTTCAGCCCCTGGACAATCTTGGTCGGGTCAGGTGGTTTGCTTTAAAACTAATCCCTTGGCCTGTACCTTGCTTGCCCGTTGGGATTCTGGCTATCAAGAGCCGTGGTTAGTTTTGACCGACTTGTCACCCCAAATGGCTGATGCCCTCTGGTATGGCTTACGTCCTTCTACGGAGTGTGTTTACCGCGACCTCAAATCCGAAGCTGTCAACATTAGTGGTGAATATTTTTATCCGCAAGGAAATTTTTCTACTATAAATAATATTGACTTAGGACAACAAAGATATCAAATAACTGGACAAATTCGTTGTCAAACTATCGGCAATTGTCAAGTCTATGGGGAAGGGGTAATTAATGTAATACCAAATAATACCTACTATGTGATTTGGCGAAATACAAGTATAGGTCAATGTACTGCACATTTACAATAACCTTGCTTGTTGCTCGGCAAAATATCAATATCTCCTTTTTCCTTTTTCTCTTGAAACTGATTCCTGAATCATACTGTATGAGCTAACGACTAAGCGTGATAATTTTTTGAAAATCCCTTTGAATAATAGCAAAATTTTTGTCAGTTAAAAGCGGCACATGAACGAATAAAGCTCTCGGATGATGTTTTAAGACTTGAAAATATAATTCTTCGCAGACAAACTGCCCGGCATTATCGCTGATGTAGGTATAGGCAAGCTCTTTGACAAAATCCTTAAGAGGAATTGGTGTAAATAACTTTTTTGTGCTACTCCTAGCCTGAGATTCTAAACTTAAACGATAACGACTTTCTGCCATGCCACAACAAATAACGAAATCAGGCTTTTTGTCTTGAATAGCTTTGATAACTCGTTCACTGGCTCGATGGTTATTAACGGGAAGTTGACGCAAAAATAAAAGCTTTTTTGCATAATTATCTTGAATAGATACTAACAAATCATCAGAGGAATTACTACAGTGATGGCATAACCAAGGCGCAAAAGAAGTTAAGAGAATTGTCAAGTTATCTCCTGATAGTTAATTAGGATGATCAACAAAAAAGCGATCGAAGGGACAAAAATTGCTACAATAACTGACGTGACCTCAATTAAAGACGAGATTGATAGCCTATGCAACGCCGTGAATTTTTGCTGCTCAGTGGCAGTTTAGGCGGTTTTAGCTTGGCAGCTTGCGCTCATCAAATTTTACAGCCCGTTACTTCCAAAAATCCCCCTGAGTCGGCTGTTAAACAAGCACAAAAAGCGAAAAAAGTCAAGATAATCGTGATTAGTGACCTTAATAGTCAATACGGTTCCACTACTTACGATCCCGAAATCGATCGAGCTATCCCCTTAATTATCAATAATAAACCCGATCTGGTCCTCTGTGGTGGCGACATGGTGGCAGGACAAAAAAGCAGCTTGACAGAGGCAGCAATTAACGCCATGTGGTCAGCCTTTGATCACCATATCGCCGCACCCCTGCGAGCTGCTAAAATACCTTTTGGTTTTACCATCGGTAATCATGACGCTTCTGGAGCTTTATCGGCGGGAAAATTTATCTACGCTAAAGAGAGAAAATTAGCCCTGGATTATTGGCAAAACCCCCAACATGATACAAGTTTAAATTTTATCGATAAAACCGGCTTTCCTTTTTATTATACTTTCACTCAAAATGGTATATTCTATCTAGTTTGGGATGCCTCCACTCATTTAATCTCTGGGGAACAACTAAATTGGGCAGCAAAAAACTTGAGTAGTACCGACGCTAAAAATGCTAAAATGCGGCTAGTAATCGGTCATTTACCCCTCTACGGTATTGCCGTGGGCAGAAATCGACCGGGGGATTATTTAGCCGATGCCGAGAAATTAAGAGCCTTTTTAGAGGGCCATCAGGTGCATACTTATATTAGTGGCCACGCTCACGCTTACTATCCGGGTAAACGGGGGCAATTACAATTATTACACGCAGGAGCTTTAGGCAGTGGACCGCGACGGTTATTGAACAGTGAACAAGCGCCCAGAAAAACCCTAACAATTGTCGATATTAATCCCAATCAACAGGAAACAGTTTACACCACCTACGACATGAAAACCCAAGAGGCGATCAATATTACCAGTTTACCTCCTTTGATTATGGCTCCCAACGGGCAAGTTTTACGTCGAGATATTCCATCGGTTAACTAGAAAGGAATTCCCATAATGGCCACTGTCATCAGCACCGTTAATATGAAAGGAGGAGTAGGAAAAACTACCCTGACCGTCAACCTTGCCACCTGTTTAGCTAAATTTCAGCAAAAACGAGTCCTTGTCCTCGATTTAGACGCTCAAATCAGTGCGACTCTTAGCTTAATGTCTCCCCACGAATTCGCTCAACTGCGTCGCAAAAAACGCACTTTAAGCTATTTATTAGAAGCAATTATCAAACCCAATCCCTACAATAAATTAACTATTGATGATATTATTGTCCCTTCAGTCTGTGAAATACAAGGCTTAGATCTACTGCCAGGAGACATCGAACTTTATGATGAATATGTCGTCTCAGAAAACCTGCACCACCAAGCAATTTTACAGGAAGATTTAGGCTTTGATCATGCTTGGAATAATCTAGAAAGAATCTTAATTCAAAAAATCATTGATCCCATTCAAGACCGTTACGATTATATTATCATGGATTGCGCTCCAGGCTATAATCTTTTAACTCGTAGTGGTCTATGTAGCAGTCATTTTTATTTACTACCTGCCCGTCCCGAACCTTTATCAATTGTCGGCATTCAGCTATTAGAAAGAAGAATAGTTAAACTGAAAGCTAGTCATCAAGAAACCGAACCGATTAACCCCGGTTTACTCGGTATAGTTTTTATTCTTTCTGGTGGTGGCCTACTCAGTCGCTACTATAATCAAGTCATGCGCCGGGTACAACAGGATTTTCAAGCCCATCAAATTTTTGCCAATGCGATTCCTATGGATGTTAATGTAGCTAAAGCTGTTGATATGTTCGTGCCTGCGGTGGCAGCTATGCCCTCTTCTAGTGGTTCCAAAGCTTTTATGAAACTCACAGAAGAATTCTTGATGAAAGCCAAAAAATAGGAGATAATTACTATGGTCATTGAGTGGTTAGAATTTCAAGTTAAACCCGAAGCTAGGGAAAAATTTATCCAAAAAGATCAAAAAATTTGGACAAAGTTTTTAGCCAAACAAGCGGGGTTTTTAGGTAAAGAAATTTGGATTAATCCCGCCATCGAGGCAGAATTAATTATCGTTGTCCATTGGCAAACGAAAGAACAGTGGAAAGCTATCCCCCAAAATTTACTTGATGACACCGAGTCCAAATTTTCCCTAGCCATGGGAAAAGATAATTATCAATTACTCAAAGTCAAGGAATTTCAGGTCAGAAAATTTCGAGAAAATTGTCAGAACAATTTAGAATCTATGGGAACCTGATAAAAAATCAATTCATCTTTTTGTCCCCTGTCAACCTAGCCAAACTTGTCATGAGGGGCTAAAGTGTGCTATAAGCAATCAGACCCTGCCCTGGTCTTTATTCTTTCCGATTAGGTAAATTACTGATGACTGAAGCTAAACGCGCCCTAATTACCGGCATCACCGGCCAAGATGGTTCCTATCTGAGCGAATTATTATTAGAAAAAGGTTATCAAGTCCACGGTATCATCCGTCGTACCTCAACCTTTAACACCGATCGCATCGATCATATCTACACTGACCCCCACCAGCCCGATACTAAATTATTTCTTCATTATGGCGACCTCACCGACGGCACGACCCTGCGGCGTATCCTCGAACAAGTGCAACCGGTAGAAGTGTATAATTTAGGGGCCCAATCCCACGTGCGAGTTAGTTTTGATGCCCCAGAATACACCGTCGATGCTGTGGGGGTGGGGGTCCTAAGATTACTAGAAGCAATTCGGGATTACCAAAAAAGAACCGGCATCGAAGTCCGTTTCTATCAAGCAGGTTCCTCGGAAATGTTCGGGAAAGTCATGGAAGTTCCCCAAAAAGAAACCACGCCATTTTATCCCCGCAGTCCCTACGCTTGTGCGAAAGTTTACGGTCACTGGCAAACGGTCAACTATCGGGAATCCTACGACTTATTTGCCTGTAACGGCATTTTATTTAACCATGAATCCCCCCGTCGTGGAGAAACTTTTGTCACGCGCAAAATTACCCGCGCTTTGGCCCGAATTATTGCCGGACAACAGAAAAAACTCTATTTAGGAAATCTCGATTCTAAACGGGATTGGGGTTATGCTAAGGATTATGTGCGGGCGATGTGGTTAATGTTACAACAGCAAGAACCGGATGATTATGTAGTGGCGACAAATGAAACCTATTCTATCCGGGAGTTTCTCGATATTTCTTTCCAATACGTTAATTTAAATTGGCAGGATTATGTGGAGTTTGATGAACGTTATTTGCGTCCGGCGGAAGTGGATTTATTGATAGGAGATTCCACAAAAGCCAGAGAGAAATTAGGCTGGCAGCCGTCGGTAACGTTCGAGGGACTGGTAAAATTAATGGTAGATGCGGATTTAGCGGCTTTGGGGATTAATCTTAATAACGGTGGTGATAGCGGACAGTTATTAAAAGATTTGGCTTATCTTCGCAATCGTTCAATGACAACTGTGGATTAAAGAGGTAAAAATATGCTGAATTTAAGCGAACAAAGAATCGTTGTCACTGGGGGGGCCGGATTTTTAGGTCGGCAAGTAGTTAATCAATTAATTGCAGCGGGGGCAAATCCCGAAAAAATTACAATTCCTCGGTCAAAGGATTGTGATTTAAGAGTTTGGGAAAACTGTCAACGTTTAGCCGACCAAGAAGATTTAATTATCCATTTGGCAGCCCATGTGGGAGGCATCGGTCTCAATCGGGAAAAACCCGCCGAATTATTCTATGATAATTTGATGATGGGAACCCAATTAATTCACGCTGCCTATCTAGCAGGAGTGCAAAAATTTGTCTGTGTGGGGACAATTTGTGCCTATCCAAAATTTACTCCAGTACCTTTCCGTGAAGACGATTTATGGTCAGGATATCCCGAAGAAACCAATGCGCCCTATGGTATCGCTAAAAAGGCTTTATTGGTACAATTAGAGTCCTATCGTTTGCAGTATGGTTTCAACGGAATTTATCTTTTACCGGTGAATTTATACGGGCCAGAGGATAATTTTGATCCGGGTAGTTCCCATGTAATTCCTGCTTTAATTCGCAAGGTTTATGAGGCACAACAACGGGGGGATAAACAACTTCCTGTCTGGGGAGATGGTAGTCCAACCCGGGAGTTTCTCTACTCCACCGATGCAGCGCAAGGCATTGTCATGGCCAGTCAATTCTATAATGAATCAGACCCGGTTAATCTTGGTACAAATTATGAGATTTCTATCAAGGATTTAGTTGAATTAATCTGTGATTTAATGGGTTTTGATGGCGAAATTGTTTGGGAAATAGATAAACCGAATGGTCAACCGCGACGCTGTTTAGATACAACCCGCGCTAAGGAAAAATTCGGTTTTGTTGCCCAAATGGAATTTAAAGAAGGTTTGCAGAAAACCATTGAATGGTATCGGCAAAACGCCGCCTAGGTTATATTTATGGTGTGTTAGATAAATAACTAACACACCATAATTTTTTAAGGTTACTGACCAGTAAAATCAGAACGAAGGGTTAATTTTAAATCTTCCTTGGGGTTAATTGACAATAATTCCACCGATTCTCCTCGTAATAACCAACCGGCTAATACTTCTAATCCCCCTCCTCGCAATAATCCCTCGCTAACCGGTTGGTCAGAAGTAAAAGAAGCGAGGACAGAAGCGGCCGATTTTCCTAATACTGCACCCTGAATAATTTTGTCGGGGTTAACTCCTTTAATTATCCTTTCTAGACGAGTGAAAACTGCCGAAATAGCATCAATAGATTTTTCTTGGGGTTGACGGGTTTTTAAAAAGATTTTTTGGGATAGAAAACGCGAACCTTGACCATCGGGTTTAATTTCTCCGATAATCTGACTACCATCGGGAATAATTATCTGTCCTTGGGAATTTTTGATATTATCGGTGACGGTCAGAGATAAAGAAAAAGTTTCTTCTTTGGTTAAAAGAATTTTTTTCCCTTGCTCGTATTTTACAGGGATGTCTGTGCCGGCAGGAATTAATCGATCATTCCCCAAAGGAATCGGTTTAATCGGGTTAATTGGGGCGAATTGACGTGCGATCGCAGGAGTCAAGGAGAGGGAGACCACAACGAAAGAAGCACTTAAAAGCATTGTTAATAGGGTCAGAGGATGATGACGACCCTGCTTTTGAAAATTTAGCATCTTACCCTTGAGTTTCCTAGTGGGAGCGAATTAAAGACAGAGACGAAAGCAGAAAAAGGTTTGTTTCCCAGGCAGAAAATGCGGTATAAAGGAAAACTTTAGCCAAAAATAACTGATATTTCCTACTAATTTCCAGTTATTAGTTTATCTGGTCTATTGAAACGCCAAAACTCTTGATTTGTCCGCAGTTCTTAGTTTGGCACGGTTAATGGAGAACAACAACTATTTCTGGGAGAATTATAGGTTCAATCCTATCAAAAAAAAATCACCCGATCGAATTAAAGTCTGTGAAAAAATGTAACAATTGTGACAAAAAACTGAAGAAACCTCAGTTAGAGTGATCATCACCATTCATCTGGAGCGTAGACGCGATCAAATCTAGAGCGTTTATCTTAATAGTGAGGTACGGAGTTTTCCTTTTGGAGAGTCGGTCAACGATAGCAAATCCCGTCTAACTTTAATTTTTGCTGTAGAGATTGCCGTCACTAGAAGTCCCCCACCCCTATAAACCAAGAATATTCTCCTTCAACACCAGTGAAGCTGATGCTGTTAAAGCTAAAATAATCTTCATCGAAAATTTTGGGTCTGAAACCCCGTCGTTCTACGACGGCTTTACCGTTAAATACTAGCGCATTTACCAAATATATGCTAAAATGTGAGACATGGAAAAAGCCTATTCGTTTCGATTTTACCCAACACCCGAACAA
>NZ_JADBTZ010000432.1:0-6580 GCF_020245885.1 Microcystis sp. M165S2
ACAATAAGTTATGACTTAGAAACTAATCAACAACTAAAGCTTATGCTTGTAGCTAAGTGAAATCATTGATTAAGAGACCTGTGCTTTTCAATAACTTTTTCAGCAAACCCTAATTAGGGTTTGCTGAATAAATCTAAAAACATTGTTCGATAAGACTTTTAGACTTTTTGTCAATCAAAAAGTGCCTTAGCTAGGAGTGATTGGGGGGAAAATTCAGGGACTTTTTCCCTGAAAATTAGGTAATTGACCACCTGAAAATCGCTAAAACCCTACACCCCACACCCCACACCCCACACCCTACCCCCACCAACAAACTTTTTGCTGCAAACCCTAATTAACCTTTCGGTGTCGCCCCAAATTGTTCGATGAGGATAGAGGTTAACAGCGATTTTAGATCTTCACAGGGAATCCCTTTTTGTACACAGCTTCCCAGGTGAGCATCTTTACCCACTTCACCCCCCATGTAGAGGTCAACTCCTTCCACGGTTTTGCCGTCTTTGCGCGCTTTTGTCCCCATCAAACCGATATCGGCCACTTGGGGTTGTCCGCAGGAGTTAGGGCAACCAGTCCAATGGATCCGCACACCCCGGGGGATATTTAATTCCGCATCTAACTGACGAATCAAGTCCACAGCCTTATTTTTGGTTTCAATCAGGGCAAAATTGCAGAATTGCGCCCCCGTGCAAGAAACGAGCGCTCGTTGTAAAGGAGTGGGATTGGGGGTAAACTTAGCCAGTAAAGGCTCGGTTAAAAGAGTCGCAATATTTTCAGCCGCTATATTGGGAATAATCACGTTTTGTTCCACGGTTAAACGCAATTCTCCGCTGCCATACACTTCGGCAATCCGGGCTAAATCCAACATATCATCGGCAAATAGACGACCAACGGGAATACAAAGACCGATATAGCTCAATCCCTCCTGTTTTTGGGGAAAAACTCCTAAATGATCTCGTTTTTCCCAGTCAATAGCGTCTTTTTCGGCTGCCGTTGCCAAAGGATAACCTAAGTGATTAGCCACCCGCGTGCGGAATTCCTCAATTCCCCACTCATCAATTAACCACATTAAACGGGATTTTTGACGGTTGGAGCGCAATCCGTTATCGCGGTAAACTTCCAAAATTCCTCGGCATAAATCCACCACTTCCTGATTCGGTCTCACCCAAACATTGATGGGAATTGCCGCTTCACAGCGTTTAGCCGAGAAAAAGCCGCCCACCACGACATTAAAGCCTAATTCTCCCTCTTTATAGGCAGGAACAAAGGCAATATCGTTAATTTCCGCATGAACAGAGTTATCCCGTCCCCCCTCGATGGCAATATTAAATTTGCGGGGCAGATTGCTAAATTGATAATTACCTTGACCGTAGTTGGTAATCATATCTTGGACTTTTTGGACTAATTCCCTGGTGTCAATTAATTCATCCGCGTCTAGTCCCGCCATGGGTGAACCGGTAATATTTCTGACATTATCCATGCCCGATTGTACCGAAGTCATGCCCACGGATTTTAGTCGTTGGAAAATATCAGGAATATCTTCGATACGAATACCGCGTAATTGTAGGTTTTGACGAGTAGTAATATCGGCATTGCCATCATCACCGTAACGCTGCACGATTTCCCCTAAAACTCGCATTTGCTCACTACTGAGAATGCCGTTAGGAATCCGCAAACGCATCATGAATTTGCCCGGGGTGACGGGACGATAAAAAACCCCCACCCATTTTAAGCGATGTTCTAAATCGGTTTTATCCATCGCTTCCCAACCGATTTGGGCAAAATGATCCAGTTCATCTTTAATGGCTAATCCGTCTTTTTCGGCTTTAAATTTCTCGAATTTATTGAGAGTTGTTCCATCTTTTTCAGGTGCTTGTACCACGAATCTATCTCCTTACTGGTCTGTGGGTGCAATTGTTCTAGTTGGTGCGGTTTAGAAATGAAGAAATCGGGATTTAACAATAAGTATTCTTTAAAATACTGTCGTCATTAGCAAAAATTTAGTAATTTACCTAGTCTCTATTTGTTATTTAATTCGTTTTAAGTTGGATAATTTTGTATTGTTTGTAACAGAAATCCGCTCACCATCGTGTTTAGGCATTTATATCATGCAGTAAGTGCATTAAGGTGGGGTGTGGGGAAGTGGGGAGAATAAATAAAGGCAATCTCCCGGCTCCTGAATACCGGCTCCTGAATACTGGCTCCTGTCAATGCCCTTGCCTAGCGGTTCAGGGGGGATTGTGTAAAAATAAGAGAAGATCGGTTTTTTTTTACTAAACCTATGGCCACTTCTTCCATTGCCGTTAGAGAATTACCTCTCTTTCCCCTTCCCGAAGTTGTTTTATTCCCGGGTCGTCCCCTGCCCCTGCACATCTTCGAGTTTCGCTATCGGATTATGATGAATACGATATTGGAAGAAGATCGCCGTTTTGGGGTCTTAATGGTAGATCCAGCCACGGGAGAAATTGCTAAAGTCGGCAGTTGTGCGGAAGTTGTCCGTTGTCAACGTCTCCCAGATGATCGGTTAAAAATTCTCACCATCGGTCAACAGCGCTTCCGTGTCCTAGAATACGTCCGGGAAAAACCCTATCGTGTCGGTTTAGTGGAGTGGATTGAAGATGTCCCCACCACCCAAGATCTACGACCTCTGGCCAAAGAAGTGGATCGACTGCTGCGGGATGTGGTTCATCTATCAGCCAAATTAACCGCTCAAAAAATTGAACTCCCCGACGATTTGCCCAGTCTTCCCCTGGAATTATCCTACTGGGTGGCGGGTAATCTCTACGGTGTGGCCGGGGAACAACAGGCTTTATTGGAAATGCAGGATACAGTCAGTCGTCTGCAACGAGAATCGGAAATTCTCACCTCGACTCGCAATCATCTGGCCGCTCGCACGGCTCTTAAAGATGCTTTAAATTAATGATCTTTAGGTTTTTCAGCTTCGGGAGAGGGAAATGGGGAAATGGGGAGATGGGAGACCACTTCGTGCGCGACTTTCGGCGAAGCTCAGTCGAGCCGTTGCGGGGAGAGAGGGAAGTATTTTTAGTGAACAGTGAACAGTAAACAGTGAACTGATAACTCACATCTGAAAACTGATGACTGACCCACTGATAACTGATAACTGTTAATCTGGGGATTACCTAATGTTTACCTTGATACAGTAAAGTGGGGTTAAAATTGTTAGCCCCTCACCCAGGAGAACTTTGATCATGTTGCTGACCTATAATCCCAGCGTCTCACCCTTCCGAGAAGACTATAGCGAGAGTCGTCGGCTCCATTTTTATGATCGCGGGGAAAATATTCCTCTGGTGGTTGATGGAGTCTGGCAAGTTTATCGGGGTATGGCGCAACTAAGTCAAGTATCTGAGAGTGGAGAGGAAATTTTACTAGGCTGGGTTCATTCATCCCACTTTTTTGGCTTAAATTTGACCCATCTGGAATCCTATCACGCCAGAGCCTTGTCGGAACTGTACCTAAAATGGTACACGATCGCCGAAGTCGAAAATTCGGCGGAATTAACTAGGATGATGTTAAATCAAATGATCCGTCGTCAACAACAAACGGAATCGCTTCTTGCGATCGCAGGACTCAGACGAGTGGAGGAACGTCTCCAGCAGTTACTACAGTTATTAAAGCGGGAAATGGGAGAACCAATCGCCCAAGGCAGTCGTTTAAAGATCCGTTTAACCCATCAAAATCTCGCCAATGCTATCGGTACCACGAGGGTAACGGTGACGCGTTTGTTAGGCGAATTTCAGCGTCAGGGAGCCGTGAGTCTCGATGGCGATCGCCACTTGATTATTCACGATTAAGTCAGACAATTTTAGTCAGATCCGGCCATAATAGACTCCCCGCGGAAGTCCAATAATTGCCAAGCTAATTTAGCGGCCCCCACCATCCCGGCGCGATTACCCAACTCGGCCGTTAATACCTCTAATCCTTCTCTGGAACTAGGTAACACCCGTCTTTCGATTTCTGTGAGGAGAGAGGGAAAGAAAAACTTAGCACTGGCGCTAATGCCGCCGCCGATAATTACCGCCTCTGGGGTGAGAACATAGAGTAAACTGGCGATACCAGCCCCCAGTAAACAGCCGTAACCCTGCCAGAATTCTAAAGCCTCTCGATCGCCTTTTTCGGCCAATTCTGCCAATTGCTTCGGTTCTTTGCCAGTCATCCGGCGAATAGCTTGCAGGGAGGCGTATTGTTCTAAGGAACCCCGATTACCGCTATTGCACAATGGACCGTCAAAATTAAGGGTTATTAAGCCTAATTCTGCGGCCGTTCCCTTGCTGCCCACAAATAAGTTACCATCGAGGATAATTGCCCCTCCTACTCCCGTCCCCAAGGTCAACAGGATCAAGTTTTGAAACCGTTTGCCCGCTCCTAACCAAGCTTCCCCCAAACCGGCACAATTGGCATCATTGGCTAAAATTGTCGGCATTCCCGTGCTTTCTTCTAACCAATCGGCGAGGGGAATATCCCGCCATCCTGCCAAATTAATCGCTATTTTGGCAATTCTTCCCTGAGCATCCGCCGGCCCCGGCGTTCCCACACCGATGGCTTGACAACTTTTATCTAAATTTACTTGACAAATGCCTTGATGTATGGTAAGGGCGACTTCTTTGGGTGTAGCGGGTTGGGGAGTGGGCAAGGTGAGAGATTCGATACAATTGCCCTCTTGGTCAAATTTACCAATTTTAATAGCGGTTCCACCTAAATCGACACCTATTACTGTTTTCACCATCGGGCTTTCCTTGTTACTCTGGGAGTAGCTAGGTTTATTATCACTCTTTTTGGCGGTTTTTTCGCAGTTAGATGTGATTGAGGATAATTCGGCTAAACCGGCAAGACTAGCTGATTGATTAGCCCAAATTTCTCCTATAGTTTGGATACCTGCAGCTTAAATCCTTATTTTTCCCCATTTTAAAAATGATAAAAGTTACCATCCCAAATCTCTACGATAGCGATTATCAACTTTGGTTAGAATCGACGATCAACCAATTGCGTCAAGGAGATTTTCAAGCAGTAGATTGGCAGAATTTATTAGAGGAGTTGGCAGATTTGGGAAAAAGTGAACGACGAGCATTAGAAAGTTTATTAACTCGACTTTTAGAACATTTACTGAAGTTAACTTACTGGCAATCCCAACGAGATTATAATCAAGCTGGATGGAAAAAAGAAATTCGCAATTTTCGGATTCAGATCAAAAAAATTCTCAAAGATAGTCCCAGTTTAAAGTCCTATTTAAGGGAAATTTTGCAGGAATGTTATCTCGATGCTCGCAATCTGCTTATTGACGAAACCGAATTAGATGCCAGTATTTTCCCTCTGGAAGTGTTAGCTAATCTAGAGGAGATTCTCGATCAAAATTGGCTGCCGGATTGGGAAGCTATCAGCAATAATTCTGAAAAGTGCAGTTAAGGAGTAAAAAATGATGAATATTACCATTTCAAATCTCTACGATAGTGATTATCAACTTTGGTTAGAATCGACGATCAACCAATTGCGTCGGGGGGATTTTCAAGCGGTAGATTGGCCGAATTTATTAGAGGAGTTGGCAGATTTGGGAAAAAGTGAACGACGAGCATTAGAAAGTTTATTAACTCGACTTTTAGAACATTTACTGAAGTTAACTTACTGGCAATCCCAACGAGATTATAATCAAGCAGCCTGGAAAGGGGAAATTAGAACCTTTCGGAAACAAATCAAGAAAATCCTGAGAGATAGTCCCAGTCTCAAACCCTATTTATCCGAGATACTTGAGGAATGTTACAGCGATGCTCGGGAGATAATTATTGATATAACCCAATTAGATGCCAGTATTTTCCCCGTGGAAGTGTTAGCTAGTCTAGAGGAGATTCTCGCTGAAAATTGGCTGCCGGATTGGGAAGCTATCAGCAATAATTCTGAAAAGTGCAATTAAGGAGTAAAAAATGATGAATATTACCATTTCAAATCTCTACGATAGTGATTATCAACTTTGGTTAGAATCGACGATCAACCAATTGCGTCGGGGGGATTTTCAAGCGGTAGATTGGCAGAATTTATTAGAGGAGTTGGCAGATTTGGGTAAAAATAATCGACGAGCGCTTAAGAGTCTCTTAACTCGACTTTTAGAGCATTTACTAAAGTTAACTTCCTGGCAATCGCAACGAGATTACAATCAAGCAGCATGGAAAAAAGAAATCAGAAATTTTCGCCTACAAATTGCCGATCTTTTAGAAGATAGTCCCAGTTTAAAGTCCTATTTAAGAGAAATTTTAGCGAAATGTTATCTCGATGCTCGCCATCTGCTTATTGACGAAACCCAATTAGATGCCAGTATTTTCCCTCTGGAAGTTTTAGCTAATCTAGAGGAGATTCTCGATCAAAATTGGCTGCCGGATTTTCGGGAGACTTGACATCCTCACCGCCGTAAACGGACGGTGATTCCTCACCACGCCACTTTTTTAGAATGGTCGCTGAATGGGGTTGACGCTTCACGGGATGCTGCTTCTTTAACAGAAGTCTTACGCTTTCCTCTACGTCCGTTTAAAGTCTCCGAATGTCCTCCGGCGACCTTGATATTTACCGCAGCGTTTACATC
>NZ_JADBTZ010000433.1:0-5889 GCF_020245885.1 Microcystis sp. M165S2
GATAGGGCATATCGGAAGTTGGTCATCAGACCTAAACGCTTGGGGAGATTTAAGCTCTATTTTGGTTGGTAGCAATACCTGTCAAGACAACTTGAGTCAGTGAACCAAGAATCCCTCGCATGAGCGCGACGGGAGTGTCAATAATCTCTGATCACTAGGGGCGATTGCAGGGTAATATTTAAATCTCGATCGGGGTTAACAGAGTATAACTGCACGGAACTACCACCGACAATTCCCGCCGCCGGTAAACCCCATCCTGCAAGGGTTCCCACGGCTGCCCCCGCTAAGACATCGAGAACTTCAATCTTGCGATCGCCCGTGAGAGCAGCGATCGCTGTGGCTGCCCCCGCACCAGCGACGGTTCCCCCTAAGATATCTTGAGTTTTTGCCCCTTTACGCACCGTTTCAGTGGTAGTAATTAATCGCGAACTAGCATTGAGGGGAATAGTGCGATTACCCCCATCGAGGCCAATTTCATCGGCAATAAACCGCACACCTCGGCCGGCCGCTTCTAGAGTACCCTTGACTTCACTTCCCGCTGCAATCACCACACTCCCATTCCGGTTACGAATATCTCTGGCTACGGTTAAAGTCAGAGGAATAACATCGCTTTTAGAAACTAAAATTTTATCGGCTTTCTCGTAATTCAGGGGAATAACTGTTCCCGCCGGAATCGAGATTTGTTGAGCGATGAGACTTTGCCGATTAATATTACTTTGAGCGAGGACGGGAAAAGTACCGGACATGGAACCCATGAGCAGGGTAATCAGTAAAGGTGTACTAACTCTGGTAACAGGATTGATAGACATAGCGGTTATCCTCTCAAAAAACAACAGTGAACTTTCTCTGTTTCTAGATTATTTTTTTCTGTCTGTCATGTCAGTCCCCTCCACAGGGAATTTTTTCCCTCTCTATAGGGAAAAAAGTAGAATGGCAGAATTTCTGTACTTTGTCTATCCACCGCAAAAGAGAGCCGAAAAGCCTAGAATAGTAAAAAAGAATCGTAAAAAACCTCGGATTGCCATCGTCTATGGAACTCGCTACCGGAAACATCCTTAGTCATCGCTACCAAATTATCCGTCAATTGGGGAAAGGGGGATTCGGACAGACTTTCTTGGCCTGCGATCGCCAGTTACCCAATCAAAATCGCTGTGTGATCAAACAATTTAAACCCCAGTGCCAGGATGCCGAAACTATAGCCATCGCTAGACGACTATTTGAAACCGAGGCGAAAATCCTGCAAGAATTGGGCATTCATCGCCAGATTCCCCGTTTATTTGCTTATTTTGAGGAAAATGGGCAATTTTTCCTCGTGCAAGAATACATTGAAGGGGAAGATTTAGCCAGAGAAATTACTGCCGGTGTCTATAGGCAAGATGAAGGGAAAGTGGTGGCTTTATTAACAGAAATTCTCTCAATTCTCGAATTTGTCCATCACAAACAGGTGATCCATCGCGATGTTAATCCCTTCAATCTTATTCGTCGCAGCCAAGATCATCAATTGGTTTTAATTGATTTTGGTGCTGTCAAAGAAATTAGCACTCAAGTGGTTAAAGAAGGTAAAACCGTTTCTACCGTCGCTATTGGTACCCCTGGTTATTTCCCCAGTGAACAGGCCCAGGGTTATCCGCGTTTTAGTAGCGATATCTATGCCACTGGTATTATTGGATTACAAGCTTTAACCGGTAAAGATACCGAAGATATTCCACTGGATGCTCGCACGGGGGAAATTCTCTGGCAACATTTGGCCATGACTAGCGCCGAGTTTAGTTATGTTATCGAGCGCATGATCCGCTATGATTTTCGTCAGCGTTATACCAGTGTCAGTGAAGCATTAATCGATCTGAGAAAATTAGGGAAAATTTATCATCTCGCTCCGAAAACTACCTATGGTGTGAAACCTCAAGGTCAGGTGGCTCGTCAAGGGAAATCTTGGCCAACAAAAATCTTGTTTGTCTCTGGGGTAATTGGCTTAATAGCAGGTGCTTATCTGGGTTTTGACTATTGGAAAAATTCTCGTAATTCTCTTGATTACTATCAACAAGGTCAGACTTTTTATCAACTCAAACGCTATACTGATGCCCTTAATTCCTATGGTCAAGCCTTAAAAATTAATCCCGATTATCTTGGGGCATTGCAAGGAAAAGCTGATACTTTATTAGCTTTAAAAAGATACTCGGAAGCTTTAAATACCTACGAAAAAGCTATTCAAATTAACCCAGATTCCGCTTGGCAAGCTTGGTTCGGTCGCGGGCAAGCTTTAGATAAATTAGGCAAAAATCAGGAGGCTTTGGAAAGTTTTGATCGGGTCTTATCTTTTAATCCTGCCGCTAGTCAAGCTTGGCAAGGTAAAGCCAATATCTATTTAGAACTGCAACAATATTCCGCCGCCCAAAAAGCTCTTGACAAATTGTTAACTTTTCAGCAAAATGATGCCAAAGCATGGTATAAAAAAGGCTGGTCATTACAAAATCTTGAGGATTATGAAGGGGCAGTTAAAGCCTACGATCAGGCTCTAGCGATCGAATCGGATAATGCCTTAATTTGGTATCAAAAAGGTAATAGTTTGTATCAATTAAATAAAATTAATGATGCTTTAGAAAGTTATAGCAAAGCTGGACAATTTAATCCCCAATTTTCCCAAGCTCACTATAGTCAAGGGATTATTCTGCAAAAATTAGGTCGCAATTCAGAAGCTTTGGAGGCATTTACTCAAGCAACTAAAGCCAATTCTAATTATTATCAAGCTTGGTTAAATCAAGGGGCATTACTTCATCAAATGGAAAGATTTCAAGAAGCGATCGCATCCTACGAAAAAGCTCGCCGCATTTCTTCCCAAAAAGCCGAAGTTTTTATCGGTATCGGTAACGCTTGCTATCGTTTAGGTGACAATTCCCAAGCTATAACTGCCTATCAACAGGCGATTCAAAGACAAAAAGATAACCCCGAAACCTGGAAAAGTTTAGGCAATAGTTGGTTTAAACTCGGTCAATACGAGCGAGCGATTCAAGCTTATCAAGAATCACTTCGTTATCGTTCCAATGACCGAGAAGTGCAAACACAAAAACAACTGGCAGAAACTCGCTGGCAAGAGCTTCAGCAATCTCCCCAAAATCAAAGCAAAGAGGAACAGGTTCCCTAACTTCCGCTCTTTTTACCGGTATTTCTCGGCAATAATTCCCGTCCTTGATAAAACTGTTTTTTCAGTTCTCCCAAGCGCCAATAAGCTCCCACCATAATTACAGTTAATGCTGTCAGCACTGTCACGGGAAGGAGGGCCGATTGACCGAAAATTAGGGCTAAAAGTGGTAGAGATAGACCAAGAATAATAGCGATCGCTAATGTTAACCCCCGCAGACGATTAATATTTTTTAAAGCCCCTTGACAAACAGCACAATTTTTGGTATGGGACTGATAGCGTTCGAGGAGAATCTCTTTTGATTGTAGGGGGGGAAAAGGTTGACCAGCGAAAGGATCAGCTTGGTATTGATTAACCCAATTGCGATACTCAAACACGAATAAATCCGCTTTGGTGGGGAGATAACAAGCTTGACTAAAATTCCGACTATCCCCCTGAGCTTGCAGATAACGCTCTTGATAGTAGAGAAAAATCTGATCATCTTCAAGAATAGCGTTTTGATTGATGTGGGAATACCAAGTGGGGGTAAGCTTAATGAAGAATTTCGGCAACTTAGAGTTAAATTTAAAGGGAAAACGAGCAAAGAGACGACATTCTCCCTGACGGATTGGAGTTGCATAGACCGCGGTTAAAGTCCGTCCGAACTTTTCCGAGGTGAGATCGTGGTAAATTAATCCGGGGGCGATAAAATTGCTGTATTGTTGACCTAATTTACCTTTACGCGGTCCTTCGGGCCAAATTCCCTTAAATCCCTGACGATTGGACTCGATAATTTCTAACTCCATAGGAGCGGCATTGGCCCGATTACCGATGGTGAGATGATGGGTATAGGGAACATGACTAGAATCGATAATATTTTCGATTAAAGTGACGGCCGAGTAGGGTAGATCTCGAAAGGTATCCAAACAAATCCAAGCATCGGCATCCTCCTCCATGGGTTCAATAATCGGAATCTCAGTCAGGGGAGCATTTTCGGGATTACCCGCATAAACGAATAATAATCCCTGACGGATAGCCGTGGGAAAAGACCGCACACAAGCGCGTCGAGAGGTGTTAGCTTGACTGTTTTCCGGTTGTTGGGGAATAAATTCACAGTTTCCCCCTCCGGAAAAAGACCAACCGTGATAGGGACATTCTAGATGTCCGCTTTCGTTAAGACGACCTTCTGAGAGAGGAGCCAAGCGATGGGGACATTTATCCTCGAAAACTCGCCATTCTTGCTGATTTTTGTCCCACCAAATCACTAAATCCTGTTCTAGTAGGGTAAAGCGTTGGGGCTGCTTTTTGTCTAAATCTTTGACGTAGTAGATAGGATACCAAACTTGACGACAATCAAAGCGATCGATATCTGTTCCCCCGATGGGATAGGTAGCAGTGCTGCTCAACATAAATTTTAAAATAAGTTAACATTTCTCCTCCAAAATCTAACAAATTTTATCGACAAAAGGGGACAGATGCCGGTATCTGCTGGGGAAACAACCACCAGCGCTATATTTTGGGATGATAATTAAAGGGTAGTTTCCCATCGATAAAGCGAGAATGGGAGAAGGATCAAGATAAAACTAAGGGGAGTTTACCAGAATGTCAGGAGAAACCGTCACTTATTCCCTAGAAACTATTCTGACCAGGAGCGAGGGAAAAAATAGACAATCTACAAAGGGACGTTAATCAAAAATTTGACAAGATTGATGATCGCTTTGACAGAATCGATGAACGATTAAATAAAGTAGAGATAGGATTAGCTACTTTGACCGAGAAAGTTGGAGGGGTGGATAAACGACTCGAAAAGGTGGAAAATGAACAAGCTACCATGATTAAAGCTATTTCCGACCTACAGGGATTCCGAGGTCTAATTCTGCCGATCAACGTCGGTGCGCTCAGTGCTACTATTGGTGCGGTGATTACCGTAGCGGCAAAAATGTTGTTGATCGGCAATAGTCCCTGATCGAGATAAGATTAATTCTCGTGGTGATAGGGAGGACATTTGTGAATAAACTAAGCATTCTGGTTCTGCACGGGCCGAATTTAAACCTATTGGGGAAAAGAGAGCCGAATCTCTACGGTAACGTCAATTTAGAGGCGATTAACCGGTTTTTAAACGAAGAAGCTACCCGTTTAGGGGTGAATTTAACCGCACACCAGTCCAATCAGGAAGGGCAATTAGTGGACTGGATTCAGCAAGCATGGGGTCAGCATGACGGTATTTTGATTAATGCGGGAGCTTATACTCATACCAGTATCGCCATCCGCGACGCACTATTAGGCACAAAAATGGCCTGTGTGGAAGTACACTTAAGCAATATTTACAAACGCGAGTCTTTTCGTCATCATTCCTACATTGCCGATATAGCCATCGGACAGATTAGCGGTTTTGGGGCCGAAAGTTATCGTCTAGGATTATGGGCATTAGTCGATTATTTGCAAAAGAATAGAGAAGGCTAATTAGGGTCTGCTGAATAAATCTAAAAACCTTGTTGGGTAAGACTTTTAGACCTTTTGTCAATCAAAAAGTACTGGATATGGCAGTGATCGGGGGGAAATTTAGGCACTTTTTCCCTGAAAATTAGGTAATTGGCCACCTCAAAACTGTTCAAACCCCACACCCCACACCCCAACCCCCAACCCCCACCGAAAAACTTTTTCAGCAAACCCTAATTAGGCAAGGGATTCTCCCACTTCTAAGAGGGGACAAAAGGGAAAATAGGGGGAAACCGTCCAACGATAGAATTTTTTGCTGCTGGTGGACTGAA
>NZ_JADBTZ010000434.1:0-4779 GCF_020245885.1 Microcystis sp. M165S2
TTCATCTGCTCAATTACCTAATTTTCAGGGAAAAAGTCCCGGAATTTTCCCCCTGATCACTCCCAGTCCGGTACTTTTTGATTGACAAAAAGTCTAAAAGTCTTACCCAACAAGGTTTTTAGATTTATTCAGCAGACCCTAAATAGAAGTTTCCTACTGTCTTTTCACTGTTTACTGATTACTGTTTACTGATCACTGAAAAAAGATTACCAGTAACTGCGTTTACCATTGGGCATAACTGTGAACCAATTGGTTTTTGCCAGGGCGATTTGTTCTTGAGTTACTTGGGCATCAGAGAGATTAGCCCCGCAAAGATTAGCATCTTTGAGATTAGCGTAGCGAAGATGGGCGCCGGTGAGATTAGCCCCGCGTAAATCGGCCTTTTCTAGGTCTGCATAACCGAGATAGGCATTATTTAAATTGGTACTTTTGAGAATAGCTTGACTGAGATTAGCCCGGCCCAGATCCGCATTGGACAGATCTGCCCCTTGTAAATTAGCTCCTGTTAATTTGGATTGACAGAAATTTACCCCCAAAAGTTTGGCTTTGGCCAGATTGAGATTTGGTAATTCCTCTTGGGCGAAATTGCGCCGGCCGTTATTGTAAGCATCGAGAATCGCTTTTTCATCTAAGCGGGGTTTTTTCTTCAGTAAGGTTAGCTCCGTGCTGCTGCGGGCTTTACTTTTATTCAATACATTTGTATTAAACATTGAAAAAGCCATCTGTCCCCCCAGCATATTATCTGGAGAGGCCTCTGGATTTTTATTTTTGGGACGAAATTTAGACTTGAGAGGGCCAGAAACGGAGGAAGTGGCTATCGAACCTGAATCTTGTCGGGGGGGCTGGGAAGTAACCATTGGAGCGGCGATTAAACTTTGGGCTAGACTGTCGGCATAAGCCGTCATGTCTAAAGCATCCATTACCTCTTGAGCGGATTTGTAGCGATGACGGACAGAGACTTCCAGCATTGTTTTCAGGACTTTAGCAAACGGGGGACTCACCTTGACTAATTTTTCCCAGAGTAATTCGCCTGTATTAATATCAACTTCGATCGTTTTAGGAGATTTGCCCGTGAGTAGATAGAGACAGGTAGCTCCCACCGCGTAGATATCACTAGCGTAAACGGGACGCATGGCCATCTGTTCGGGGGGGGCAAAACCTTGGGTACCCACGGCAAAATTAGTGAAAGCGGTTTGAGAATCGGCATTGGCCATGACGGTATTAACTTGATTTTTGACGGCCCCGAAGTCAATCAGAATCAATTTTCGGTCTGTTCGCCGACGAATTAGGTTAGCGGGTTTGATATCCCGATGAATTACCTTTTGCTCGTGGACATATTGCAAAACCGGCAAGAGTTCACTTAAAAACTGTTTGACTCCCGCTTCGCTAAACGGTCCGCGTTTTTTGACCTCTTGGTGCAGGTTATGACCTTTAAGGTATTCTTGAACTAGATAAAACTGTTGATTATCTTCAAAATAGTCCAATAATCGGGGAATCTGCGGATGAACTCCCAGTTTTGCCAAGGTTTCCACTTCTCGCTCAAAAAGTTCCCTCGCCATGCGAAAAACATTAGCCTCTTTAGAGGGAGGTTGCAGTTGTTTGACCACACAGAGGGGCTTATCTGGTAGGGACAGATCCGATGAAACAAAAGTTGTCCCAAACCCTCCTTTCCCCAAAATGCCTAGAGTTTGATAGCGGTCGTGCAGAAGAAGTTTTGAACCGCAACTCTCGCAGATTAACGCTGTCGGGGCGTTTTTCGGTTGAGTACAGTTGGGATTAAGGCAGTAGGTCATCTAGAGTCACCAATTGACCGATACTTTTTTACTAACACACCCTAACAATGCACTTTAAGAGATTCTCCTCAAGAGGGGGTATCCTCCAAAGTCTAAAGCCAGAGGCTTCAGACAATCAAAGCGCGTGTAACGCCTTTTTTGTGTCATTGCTTAGTCAAGACAGGGGGCAACTTATCAAGATAGCGGTTGCCCCCTAACGGGGATTTTTACCTAAACTCTTCTAGTCTATCACAGATTTTAACATTGGCTACTTGTGTCAATTGTCAACTAATGTTAGCTTTTCTTGATAATTCATCACCCCCCATCAATTTTTCACTTTCATCAAAGCGGCCCGGGCCTGTTCGCGGTCATCGAAATGGATTTTTTCCGTCCCCAAAATTTGATAATCTTCGTGACCTTTACCCGCAATAATTACCCCGTCTCCCGGTTGCGCTGCTTGAATAGCCGTGTCAATGGCCAAAGCGCGATCACTAATTACCTGAACAGTAATTTCTGAGGGAATGCCAGCGATAATATCCTGAAGGATTCGTTCGGGAGCCTCTGTGCGGGGATTATCGGAGGTAACTATGGCTAAATCTGCTAATTCTGCGGCTATTTTACCCATTAACGGCCGTTTTGTCCGATCGCGATCGCCGCCACAACCAAAAACACAAATCATCCGACCAGAAATAAAGGGACGGGAAGCTTTTAAAACATTCTCTAAACTGTCGGGAGTATGGGCATAATCAACAATGACGCTGATATCTTGGTCGGGAGCGGTGCTAACCCGTTCCATCCGCCCCGGTACTCCTGAAAACTGGGGAATTTGACCGATTACTTTCCCTAAATCTACACCACATTCTAACACTGCCGCCACCGCCGCCAAGAGGTTAGCCAGATTATATTGACCCACCAGAGGAGAAGCAAAGGCTATTTCCCCTTGGGGAGTCACCATCACCCCTTGAACTCCCGTGGGTTGATAGTGTAAATCCTTAGTATAAAAATCGGCACTAGCATCGGACACACTATAGGTTAAAACCTGTTGGGGAGACAGGGAGGCCGCTAAACGTTGACCAGAGGCATCATCAAGGTTAATAATCGCCTTCCCTTGCAGATAATCGGGACTAAATAATTTAGCTTTAGCGGCAAAATAATCTTCCATATCGAGGTGATAATCGAGATGGTCTCTGGTGAGATTGGTAAACACCGTCACGGGAAAAGTACAACCCTGTACCCGTCCCTGGGCCAGTGCATGGGAACTAACTTCCATGACGGCGATTTCATTGCCAGCGCTCACCGCTTTGGCTAAACTAGCTTGTAACTCGTTAGCGAAAGGGGTGGTATGATTAGCGGTTTCTTGGAATCCTTGCCAACGGGTATAAAGAGTACCGAATAAAGCGGTGGGAATCTTTGCTTGGCTGAGAAAATATTCAATTAAATGGGTGGTGGTGGTTTTGCCGTTAGTTCCCGTCACACCGATTAATTTTAGGGTTTGGGCAGGATAATGATAGAATTTAGCAGCGATCGCAGCGGCGGCAGTAACTAAATCTGCCACAACCATTACCGAAGCATCCTCCGGGGGGGGAAATTTAGCGGCGGCTGCCGGGGAAATAATCGCCGCTACGGCCCCGGTTTCCAAAGCAGAACGCCAAAATTCGCCCCCATCGACGCGACTACCGGGTAAACCGATAAATAAATCTCCGGGTTGACAAGCATGAGAGTTGGTGGAAATTCCCGTAATCTCGGTTTCTAAAGCGATAGGAGAAGAAATTGGGGAAACCAGAGTGATATTTGTCAAAAGTTCTTGTAGTTTCATAGTCAGGATTGAATCTAGGGATTGCTGCTTTTAGATTAGCCGATTATCAAAGAGGTTCCTCGTCCGAAATGGGAAGTGAGGTTTTGGGGTGTAGGGTGTGGGGTGTCGGGTGTGGGGTGTAGGGTGTGGGGAGAATAAATAAAAATAATCTCCTGACGACCGACTCCTAACGACCGACGACCGGCTCCTGATATCTGCGATAAGCTGAAAAAAATAAGGCTATAGCTTGTCAACTATTGACGATTTTCTGCTGACTATTTTCGGGATATTTATATGCAATTCGTCGATTTTCTGGCTCTCATTCATCCTGTCCTAGCAATAGTGGTCGTTTTCCCTATTATCGGCCTCGTAGTTAACTTTGCTTGGCAAACCCGTCAACGTCGCTTAGAAACCGCTGCAGGAAATAAAAGTAAAATTCCCCCAGTGGTTGGGCCCGAACATCTACGCTTAGGCCGCTGGTTAACGGCTACAGTGGTAGGGGTTAACCTGTTAGCACTAGCTTACTCGGTCGTTTACGGTTTTAATGGTTTTGTCGATAAACAAAAAGAGGGAAAATTAGACCCCTTTCTGGTCATTTTTATGATTTTGATGTTTTTTGTCACCATTGCCTCTTTGGTCTGTCTCTACCGCGCTAGACAAGCCCTCTGGCGCGGAATTTTTGCCACCTTGACTGGCATGGGTTTAATTATTATCGGTGCTCAGGATGGGGTCTGGCGACTCTCGTCCCAATGGTACTGGTCCCACTACTATATCGGCATGGCGGCATCATTACTGATGATTTTTTCTCTGGCAATTGTCAAAGATATCTATAAAGACCGTTCCCATCGTTGGCGCATCGCCCATACAATTCTCAATTGTATCGCCCTGGCTCTCTTTCTGGGACAAGCGATGACCGGTTCGAGGGATTTGCTGGAAATTCCCCTCAGTTGGCAAAAACCGGCAATTTATCGCTGTGATTTCACCAATAAAACCTGTCCTGAACCGAAATCCCAAACCCCCCTCATCGAAAATTTTGGGTCTGAAACCCCGTCGTTCTACGACGGCTTTACTGTTAAATACTAGCGCATTTACGGAATATATGCTTAAATGTGAGACATGGAAAAAGCCTATTCTTACCGATTTTACCCCACACCAGAACAAGAGTCGCTATTGCGGCGCACTTTGGGCTGTGTAAGATTAGTTTACAATAAA
>NZ_JADBTZ010000435.1:0-2660 GCF_020245885.1 Microcystis sp. M165S2
GGCCGAATTTGAAGTCTTTTCTGAACGAAACCCCTTACTATCTGTTGTCAAGGTTCAGTTTTTAGCTTGGTTATCGCTTTTTCCATTGTAGCTTAAAGCCGTCCTAAAAGGACGGGGTTTTAACCCAAATTTTCGATAAACACTTTCTTAAGAATTAACCTATGTCACAATAGATGAAGATAAACCAAATAGTGTGAAATTGTAAACTAGGTATTACTGAATGGAACCGCTTTATCAGTACGCGTGGCTAGTTCCCGTCCTGCCTTTGGTAGGCGCTACCCTAGTCGGCGCGGGCTTAATTTCCTTTAATGAAGCCACCAATCGTCTGCGACAGGTAAATGCTGTATTGATCATTTCTACCCTCGGCGCGTCGATGGTGCTGTCCTTTGCGCTGCTGTGGAGTCAAATCAATGGACACGCTCCCTACAACCAAATGATCGATTGGGCATCGGCGGGTAACTTTCACCTGAAAATGGGTTATACGATCGATCACCTCAGTGCTTTAATGTCGGTTATCGTCACCACCGTAGCCTTTTTGGTGATGATTTATACCGATGGTTACATGGCCCACGACCCCGGTTATGTGCGTTTTTACGCCTATCTGAGCATTTTTAGCAGTTCTATGCTCGGTTTGGTCATCAGTCCCAATCTCGTCCAGATCTACGTTTTCTGGGAATTGGTGGGGATGTGTTCCTATCTGCTAGTAGGTTTCTGGTTCACTCGTCCGGCGGCCGCCGATGCCTGTCAAAAAGCCTTTGTTACCAACCGCGTCGGCGATTTTGGCTTATTACTGGGAATGCTGGGTCTTTTCTGGGCCACCGGTAGCTTCGAGTTTGATATCATGGGTGAACGTCTAGAGGAATTAGTCTCTTCTGGAGCCATTGCCGGCAGTTTAGCGGCATTATTCGCCGTTTTAGTCTTCCTTGGACCCGTGGCCAAATCAGCCCAGTTTCCCCTTCATGTCTGGCTACCGGATGCGATGGAAGGTCCGACCCCGATTTCGGCCCTGATTCACGCCGCTACCATGGTGGCCGCCGGAGTTTTCCTGATTGCCCGGATGTATCCCGTTTTTGAGCCAATTCCCACGGCGATGACGGTAATTGCTTGGACGGGGGCCTTTACTGCTTTTCTAGGGGCAAGTATCGCCCTCACCCAGAATGATATCAAAAAGGGTTTAGCCTATTCCACCATCTCCCAATTGGGTTACATGGTTATGGCTATGGGTATCGGCGCTTATAGTGCGGGGTTATTCCACCTGATGACCCACGCTTATTTTAAAGCGATGTTGTTCCTCGGTTCCGGTTCCGTCATCCACGGTATGGAGGATGTGGTCGGTCATGAGCCGGTTTTAGCGCAAGATATGCGGATGATGGGCGGTTTACGCAAGTATATGCCCATTACTGCCCTAACTTTCCTGGTGGGAACTCTGGCCATCTGTGGGATTCCTCCTTTCGCCGGTTTCTGGTCGAAGGATGAAATTCTCGGTTTAGCTTTTGAGGCGAACCCAGCTTTATGGTTAATCGGTTGGGGTACTGCGGGTTTAACGGCTTTTTATATGTTCCGGATGTACTTTAACACCTTTGAAGGGGAGTTTAGAGGTACTAATAAGGAGATTAAACGCCGACTGTTAGCCAATGCGGGTGCGATTCCGGCTTTTGGACCGGGGGCAATGAATGTTAAGCAATTAGACTCGGAAGCGCAGGAAGAAGACAACCACGGCCATCATGCCCATGAACCCCACGAATCGCCAATTACTATGACTTTACCTCTCATGATTTTAGCGGTTCCTTCTTTGTTAATCGGTTTGGTGGGTAAACCTTGGCAGAATTTCTTCGAGGGTTTTATTCATGTTCCTAACGAAGTGGTGGAAGAAGTTCATGCTTTTGATTGGACAGAGTTTTTAATCATGGCGGGTAATTCCGTAGGGATTGCTTTAATCGGGATTACTGTCGCTTCTTTGATGTATCTCCAGAAGAAAATTGACCCCGCAACTATTGCCGAAAAATTCCCCGCTTTGTATCGTTTTTCCCTGAACAAATGGTACATTGACAATCTGTATGATCGAGTTTTCGTCCAGGGTTGTCGTCGTCTCGCGCGGCAAATTATGGAAGTGGATTATCGCGTTATTGATGGGGCAGTGAATTTAACCGGTTTAGCTACTCTTGTCAGTGGTGAAGGTCTCAAATACCTCGAAAATGGTCGCGCCCAATTCTATGCTTTAATTGTCTTTGCCGCAGTTTTGGGTTTAGTAATTGTCTATAGTCTGGTGTAAATTTTTAATCCCTTGACTAAAGATTTTTAGGGGCGCAAAGCCCCTTTTTTCAGCAGTTTTTTTGGTTTATAGCAGGCAGTAATACTAAATTATTAATAGATCGGTTCTGGGAGAGGGGTTGGGGGTGAGGGCAATTAACCATTTCTGCCATTACTTTAGAAAAATGGTATTGTAAAGTTTCAATACAAATATAGTCAGATATAGCCAGCCATGGTAATATGTGAACACGAAACTATCATACTAGGCAAAAAAAACAGGAATAAGTTATCGAACGGCTTGGAGGTGGTGGAAACAAGGGAATTTAACAGGCTATCAATTGCCTTCTGGTACAATTATCACAACGGATGACAACCCTTCAAAACCCGACGCTGAGTTAAAAGACAACGGA
>NZ_JADBTZ010000436.1:0-13769 GCF_020245885.1 Microcystis sp. M165S2
CATTGGATTTTTTCGACTTGTTCAAAGTGGCCGGAGGGCATTCGGACACTCAAAACGGACGGGTCGAAAGTGTCAGACTTAAGCAATTAAGCGTTTTTCGCTATCTGCGTCAACCCTGTTGACGCGACCACCCTAAAAAAGTGGCGTGGTGAGGAATCGCCGTCCGTTTTACGGCGGCGAGGATGTCAACAATTTGGCAGTTTAGCGAGCGGGACGTTAGTTTTTAGGGAGAAGCGGCAAAATTATCAAATAACCACGAAAGCAAGGAAACAATCAAACCGCCAGAAAAGGAAATTATCGCCACGATCGCCTCGCTACCAAGATAACGCGATAAAAAACTGCCTTGAATTTGGGCGATCGGTAGTCGCGGATTTAACCCCACTTGGATGCTGTTGGTATTGCCGGAAACGCTCACTTCTAAACCTTGTGATGCTTCGGTAATCTGCAAGTTTTCCCCCGTGGTTTTTAGTTTGATGTTTTGGTTGGTATCCTTTGGGATAATTTTTATCTGATTTAATATCTCTACTCCCGGTTTCTCGACGATCAGGAATTGGTTTTCTTCTAGCTTAAGATCCTGTTGAGCCATCCGGATATTACCGGAAATAATTGTCGATTCCACTAAGTCATCTCTCACATTATTACCGGTGATAATCGGTCTCTCAAATCTAACATTATTAACTTTAATATTGCGCCAAAAAATAGGCTGTTCTTGATCTTGAGCAAGTTGTAAATTAACATCGATCGCTTGTTGTATTTCTAATTGAAATTCGGTGGTACTGAGATTAAATTCGAGGGGAATATCCTCTTTTTTTAGGGGTAAATTAGCAATTTTATAACCAGAAAGAGTTATTTTAATCGGGTTGCCGCTAGGATTAAATGATAAATTTACTGGTTGAGAATTTGGCTGCAAACTAAAAGCCAAAAGATTATTAAAAGGAGCGTATTTGAGATTTTTTACTCTAGTTTCCTTTTGTAAACGGAGTTCTTGCAGGATAAAATCCGCCGTCGGAGTAATTGTTAAAGTGCTATTTTCTCGGATTGATTCAATTTCTAGTCGCTCTCGTTTATCGAGTTCGGGTTCGGCAAGACTGCTAAAGGTGCCAGCGAGGGTAAATTTTTTCAGTCCCGATAGGTCTATCTGGGAAAGATTATCGACATCTTTGAGCAATAAACTTTCGTTTTCTTGACAGGTAAAACTAAAACTTTTTACCAATAAATTGCCTTCAAAGTTTTGTTTAACTGGGATAATTCCCCCAAAAATCGACAGGAAAACTAGGGAGAGCGTAGCTAGGAAAACTATCGTAAACTTTTGATTTTTCTTGAGCCATCGGCAGAAACTTTTTAAGAGATGCTTGGACTTCATTTTAGCCACTGGGGATTATGTTCAAAAGTTATATTAATCGGGGCATTTCTGGGAGGAGCATCATCTTGTTCTAATAAAGCTTTGACTCGCAATTCGTACAATCCCGCCTTAGCCAGTTTACCATCAGAAGTACGCCCATCCCAAGTAAAGAAAATTTCTCCTTTTGGTTGCCAGTTAGGGCGAGAAGTCTCATAGATAACCTTGTTGTTCTGGAGAATTTGTAATTCTTTGATCTGGCTACGCACATTAGCAAAAAGGACGATATCGTAGGTTGTTGCCTGATTAAAAATAACTGGCAAATAGATCAATTTACCATCACTGATAGAGGCCGTGGCCCGCAGACTTTCAAGGGCGATATCTTCGCGATCAATAACATAGTTAGACCATTTAAATTGATAGCGAGAACCTTGGGGACGCAAGGTGAGGGGATCGAGTTGATAATTTTTTAGCACAGAACGCACTATCACTTTCGGCGCTCGGTTATTACGACTAGGCACTTCCAACTTTAGGGAGTCAGTCATCTCCCGAATCCGGCCGATAGAAAGGGAAATAAGACTAAAACTGCCGGCAATATCGATCGGAGCTATTCCCTCACAGCGCTTATCATTATCTCTCTGGATATAGTTGCTAGATCTAGTATTTCCTGTCCCACAGTTTTGAGCTTGAATAGGAGGGAAGAGCGAGACTAAAATAAGACTAAGAATTGTTAAGTTGAGGACAATAAATGATTTTTTCATGGTACAATTACCTGCCATTGAGCTAATTTTTGGAGAACTCGATCGATTGGGTAAGCCAAACCGAAACCGGAAGAATCGATTTGGGACTCGCTAATCGTCCTAAACATCAATCCGATCACCCGCATTTCCCGATCGAATACTGGACTACCAGAAGCGCCAACTCCCAGACTCACACCGATTAATAAATTGCCGCTACTAGGGTGAATACCAATGGTAATCGCCTCGTAGCTCGACCAATCTTTTGATTCAGGATGTCCGATGATAGAAATCCGTGTTTTTGCGGCAATTTCGCCTTGATGAAAGGTTAAAGGACTGATATCGTCTGGTAAACTCGTGACTTCCAGCAAGGCTAAATCCAAGTTTTCTTGGGGTTGGGTGATGTGAATTATTTTAGCCACTACACGATCGCGCGGCAGGTTGGGTAGATTTTCGCCGTAATAGGGTTCCACTTCCAGATTATCGCCCCTCTGTTCCGTGTCGCGATCAACCACCACATGACGATTAGTGATAATCCACACCGTTGTTCCCTGGCGTTTGACCACATAACCCGTACCGTAGGCAGTCCCCTTGGCGTTACCGGTAAAGACCACACTGATTTTAACGATCGATCGCTTGATCCGGGTGAGGGGAGCCTCTTGGGGTAGATATTTAGTATTATTCAAAGCGATGATCTGCTCCGGTTGTTGCTGCAAGGATAACAAGCGCCGGGCCTCTTGCAGGTTATTGCTGGCAAATTCAAACTTCGGATCGATTTTTGTCGCCTTCTCGAACTCAGCGATCGCTGCCTCTAGCTTGCCCTGTTCCTGTAGGAGCCGACCCAAATTATTATGGCCAAGGGTGTGAACGGTAGTCGGGGTGGCAGAGGTATCATCGGGTAAACTTAAAGCCTTGCGGTACATTTCGATCGCTTCCGTCAGTTTTTTCTGGTCATACAGCACGGCACCGAGACCGTTGTAGGCATTGACATACTTATCATCAAGAGCGAGCGCCCGACGGTACATTTCCTCGGCTTCTGTCAGTTTTTTCTGTTCCCTCAGCACGTTACCGAGATTGTTGTAGGCATTGACATACTTATCATCAAGAGCGAGCGCCCGACGGTACATTTCCTCGGCTTCCGTCAGTTTTTTCTGGTCAGACAGCACGATACCGAGACCGTTGTAGGCATAGACAAACTTATCATCAAGAGCGAGCGCCCGACGGTACATTTCCTCGGCTTCCGTCAGTTTTTTCTGGTTCCTCAGCACGTTACCGAGACCGTTGTAGGCATAGACATACTTATCATCAAGAGCGAGCGCCCTACGGTACATTTCCTCCGCTTCCGTCAGTTTTTTCTGCTCATACAGCACGTTACCGAGATTGTTGTAGGCATAGACATACTTATCATCAAGAGCGAGCGCCCTACGGTACATTTCCTCGGCTTCCGTCAGTTTTTTCTGGTCATACAGCACGATACCGAGATTGTAGTAGGCAAAGACATACTGATCATCAAGAGCGATCGCCCTACGGTACATTTCCTCCGCTTCCTTCAGTTTTTTCTGGGCCCTCAGCACGATACCGAGATTGTTGTAGGCATCGACATACTTATCATCAAGAGCGATCGCCCTACGGTACATTTCCTCGGCTTCTGTCAGTTTTTTCTGGAAATATAGGACATTACCTATATTTTTGTAGGTTTCTGGAAGTTTTGGGTCGAGAGCGAGAGCTTTTTGACAGAAAATCAGTGCTTCGTCTAACTTATTTTGACGGAATAGCGCAGCGCAGAGATTGCTAAAAGCCACAGCACTGTTAGGCTCAAGCTGAATAATTTGTCGCCAGATTCTTTCGGCTTCCGGGTATTTTTTTTGCGCTTGAGCGGTTTCACCCTGTTGCCATAACTGCTCTAGTGTTTGTGCCACTGTTGTCGGCGGCATAATCATCAATGCCAAAGTTAACACCAAAGCCAGCCGCACCACTTTCATAAGCTGATTGAAAATATTCCATCTATAGGTTAACAGATAGCAATGGAGTCAGGAACATTGCTGCATCTTAGTCGGTTAAGTAAGTAGTTATAATTACATTGAAGATAGATTTTACCTCTGATCCCCCCTGCTACCTTGATAAGGGACTTGCGTGGGAATAATATCCCAATCGATCGGAGGGCGCAAGCTTTGCGCCCCTACAGTAACGGATTTTGTCCACAATGTAGGGGCGAACTGCGTTCGCCCAAAAGGTACATTATCAAAGCGCAAGTCCATAAGGGGGGTGTCGATCCCCCCTGCCCCCCTTGATAAGGGGGGTGTTTGACAACTTTTAACACCTACTTACTTATACTTATAATGAATCAACCTAACGAAATTCAAAGGCAGCAACATCAGAGATTTACAGAGATTTTTAATCAGGGAAAACAGCGTTATATTCAAGCTGTCGGCAATAGCAAAAGCTATCTTTCCAGTGTCAAAGGAAAAGATTATTTATCAGACGAAGAAAGAGAAGAAGCGAAACAATTACTCAAACAAATATTTCAAACCCCAACAACCCAACTTAATCAGCGTGATTCAGACATGGCTAGAGGAAATAGAGGTGTAGATGAACTAAAAAGTTAGTCAATAGTGGGTAAAATGTTTGTGTATAGGACATTTTTTCCCCATGACTAAACCCTTAGACTCCCTGAAACAGCCCAATCCCTCGGAAAAAACAGCCCCTAGAGATGATTGGTTAGATAGCGAACTATCTCGTTTAGAAGATTATGAACCTTACGATTGGGGAGAAATAGATCCCTTAATGTTAGGCAAACCCGTACAATATGTTTCTAGTATTGGCTTAGTTGTCGAGGGTGGCAAAGATTGGGGTTGCTGATTTGCAATAGGAATCTTCTTGTGTGGGGTTTTTAAAACCTAGAGCTAAACTAACTTTTGGATAGGATGCACAGTTGGCATTCATAGCTTGAGTCAGCAACACCCCTCCCCAGCAACCCAAGTTAATCAGTGCGATTAAAACATGGCTAGAGGAAATAGAGGTTTAAGCGATGGTTAATCTTCTGGATCTTAGTCAGTTATACTAAGTATATCCATAACTTATACTTTTTAATAGCAGAACCGACTGAAGAGCAATATTTACCTATTCAGGCATTAGATACCCTAGCTTATCCATCTGCCAACCTAACTTAGTTGGCTGCTGATAAACCTTTTTTAAAGTGTTAATATCCCGGCTAGAAATCGGGGCAATATCTCTAGTTTGAGCGAAATACATCACATCCGTCTCCAGGGGACTATGACCCCAAATTCCCAAAGCGTGACCTAATTCGTGACGCACTGCCGCTAAAGCCGACTGATCGGCTAAATTAGGACTAATCTGGATACTCATCCGATGAGTTAAGCGATTTTCCTTGACAAAAATCTCGTATTGTGTTATGGCAGAACGCACCCGAGGCAGTTCTAACTTACCCGTTTCGGCATTAAAACGGACTCCCGACGGCGGTAACTCCTGTTTAATGAGGATATCGGCCAATTCTGCCCGATTTACCAACTCGATCGGCAAATACTGCCCCCATTCAGCGATCGCCTGTTGTACCAAACTCAGCCAAGAACTGCGATCGCTTTGAACGTAAATCTTCACGGGAAATTGCGACCAAATCAATGCCCCCACGGGACTGATTTCCACGGCATCAAAATAATCCCCGGACTGGTTTTGCTCTTGCCATTGGGCTAAATTAGCGGGTAAAGGATGGGTTTTTAACTCTGGTAGCGCTCGACTGTCGGCGATCAAAGAATAGGAAAACAGCAAAAGACTCGCCAAGGCTGCGAGTCCTAGAAAAGAGAACCGACCTCTCAGCATTTAGCGATTTAACCAGCCGGCGCTCAGTACAATAGTTAGGGTGATAAATACCGTCCCCAACGCCCAAGTCACCTGATTTAAGGTTTTTTCCGCTGTTTTTGCGCTGGTAAAAATCTGTGATTGGCCGCCAATACCGCCAATACCATCACCTTTGGGACTGTGTAATAACACCAAAATCGCCAGAAAGGCCGCCGCCAGCGCCCAAATAATCTGTACTACCAGCACCACTGTCATGATCATTACTCTCTATTTTCCATTACAAAGTATAGCAGTTATCAAGCAGTCAGCTTTGAATTAGTTATCAACTAGGGTCCTCTTCATCCTCTATATCCTCAACTGTTAGTGGTGCTTGGGCGCTATGGCGAACATATAACACATAAACCGTACTATCTCTAATTGTAAAAAGCACTCGATAGACATTTTTACCTTTCCCATAAAAAAGTTGTCGGACTTCTTTGGGTAGAAAAATCCTCTGTTCGAGCGCTAAAGCACAACGAGTTGGTTTCTCTTGCAGAGTCGCAATAGCATTCATTAATCCTCGAAACCAACGGTCAGCAAACTCGGCATTATAACCTCGATACCAGCGATAGGCTTTTTCGATCTGTGCCGTGGCAGTTGCGGTAATTTCAACCTGAAATACCATATTTTTCGGCCATTTCTTGGGCAAAATCGGCAAGAGGACGGGTTTTACCGGAGTTTATCTCCTCGAAACCTTGCTGAATCCCCTCGATGCTCTCTAAATACTCCATCAGTTGTCTGAGCTTACTAGGATCGATTTGATCGAGAAAAGTCACCAGCACTTGTGAGCGATCGCTAATATCATTGGGTAACTCGGTTAGGTGTATTTGTCCATCTCGATAAACACCTTCGATGGTTTTCAGCATAAAATTCCCCTTTATTGACTTTTTACCTGTTAAAGCGAGATTCGGACGGGAGTGCGACTAGCTTTAATTTCCACCTCGGCCGGTTTAATCAGCGATCGCCCAGTCATTTCTACTGGGACGGGAATTTGGAGAATTTCGAGGATAGTGGGGGCAATATCGGCTAAACGACCATCATCCCGCAGCTGCACATCGCCACCGTGGCCCGGTATTTTTCTCCCTTCCCCTTCAATTAAAATTAAAGGAACGGGATTAGTCGTGTGGGCCGTCCAAGGATTACCCGACTCATCCACCATCGTTTCAGCGTTACCGTGGTCCGCGGTGATTAACACTGTTCCCCCCAATTTATTGATGCTACTTAACAACTTAGCCAAGCATAGATCCACCGTTTCCACTGCTTTCATGGCCGCGTCTAAAATGCCCGTATGACCCACCATATCGGGGTTAGCGTAATTGACTACCACGAGACCATAGATCCCCTGTTCGATCGCCGCAGAGACCGCTGCTGTCACCGCGGCTGCCGACATGGCCGGAGCTTGGTCATAGGTGGCGACTTTCGGACTAGGAATTAATTCGCGCACTTCTCCCTCAAAGGGTTTTTCTAACCCCCCATTAAAAAAGTAGGTGACGTGGGGATATTTTTCGGTTTCTGCACAACGAAATTGTTTTAATCCCTGTTGAGCGATCACCTGTCCTAAGATATTATTTAAATTCTGGGGAGCAAAGGCCACATCTACCGGTAATTTCGGATCGTATTGGGTGAAAGTGACAAAACTAAGCGGAGAAATTAAATCTCGATCGAAATCTTCAAAATCGGGCATAGTCAGGGCATAACATAACTGTCTAGCTCGATCGGGACGGAAATTATAGAATATCACCCCATCGCCCGCTTCGATCGCCCCCGGTGCAATCCTAGTGGGGGGAATAAATTCATCGGTAATATTTTGGTCATAAAATGCCTGTAATACTTCCGTGATCGATCGCCCGTCAATACCTTGATCACTGGTCATAACGTTATAAGCTTTTTCGACCCGATCCCAACGGTGATCCCGATCCATGGCATAATAACGCCCACTGAGAGTCACCATGCGACCGAGACTGATTTTATTAATATGTTCTTGAATCCGTTTAATAGCGAGCATCCCGTCGGTGACATTGGTATCGCGACCATCGGTGATGACATGAATGCAGACATCGCTAATCCCTTGCACTTTCGCTAAGTCTAATAATCCCAGTAAGTGAGCGAGATGGGAATGGACTCCCCCCTCAGAACATAAACCAATTAGGTGTAATTTGCTTTTTTTGGGGCGAATCTCCCCGCAGAGTTTTAATAAAGCCTGATTTTGTTGAATCGAACCATCTTCGATCGCATCGGAAATTCGTACTAATTCTTGTGGTACAACCCGCCCCGCTCCGATATTCAGGTGGCCAACTTCCGAGTTGCCCATCTGTCCTTCTGGTAGGCCTACATCCTTAGCGGAGGTGCGGATTAAGGTGTGGGGATACACTTCCCAGAGACTATCCATAATCGGGGTTTTCGCCATTGCGATCGCATTATCCGACCTTTGCGGGCGATAACCCCAACCATCAAGGATAACCAGCACGACTGGGGATATAGGTGCGTGGGTCATGATATACAGTCCTAAATCAAGAGTGGATTTCCATGCACTAAGATAATATCATCGAAACTTCCATTGATCACCGATGTGGAGGCGATCGACCCCCTAATGTCAGCAAATGATGGGGTAGTGAGGTAGTGGGGTGTTAGGTGTTAGGTGTTGGGGTAGTGGGGGGGGTGGGGAATTTAGCTGAAATCTCCCCATCTCCCCAAATCCCCATCTCCCCAAATCCCCATCTCCCCAAATCCCCTAACTGATCACCGCTCACTGAATAATTATGTCTCAAAAAAACGAAACAACTGCTTTAATAATCGCTCTTTTAGCCACTGCGAGCATTTTAGGTGGGGGTTACTTCTGGCTGCAAAGTCAATGTGCCGCGGGTCAAGAATTCTTTCTCTGTGGCAGCGGCAAAAGTCCGCAAAAACCCCCAACATCGGGAAGCACCTCCTCTCCCTTACCTCCTCCCCCCTCACCCCAGGGAGTGGTCAGTTTTGCCCCACCGACTTCTATCCCCAGTGGCACGACAATTCGCATTAACGGCGCTACCAGTATGGTACAGATTAATCAAGCCTTAAAAGCCGCTTTAACTGCCAAATTTCAGGGGGTAGAGGTCTTGACAAATGCTCAAGGATCTGATATGGGATTAGAGGAAGTAGCCCGGGGGGCGATCGATATTGCGGCGGTGTCACGACCTTTAACCGAGTCGGAACGCTCTCAGGGACTGGCTTCTAGTCCGATCTTTCGAGATGCGATCGCTATTGTGGTGGGAGTAAAAAACCCCTTTGCGGGAGGGTTAACCACTGCCCAAGTTAAAGATATTTTTACCGGAAAAATCACTTCTTGGTCGGAGGTGGGCGGTTCTACTGCTACTATTCAAGTGATTAATCGTCCTCCCATTAGTGGCACTTATCAAAGTTTTCGTCAGGAAGTCCTGCAAGGGGCAGAATTTGGTACAGGAACTAATTTTCAAATGATGGTGAGGGATGCAACGACCCCGATTTTGCGAGTTTTGGGACTGAATGGCATTAGTTACGCCACCTATAGCCAAATTGCCAACCAAAAAACCGTCAGGGCGATCGCTATTGAGGGAATTTTACCCAGTGAACCTAATTATCCCTGGCAGCGTACCCTTTACTACGTTTACAAAGAACCTGCTAGTGAAGCGGTCAAAGCTTTTATGGGTTTTGTGACCTCTAGTGGTGGTCAAGAAGCGATTTTTCGGGCCAATGAAGACCTACAAAAGTAGTTAGCGAGAATGTCCGAAAATCTGAGAAATTTTACGCCTTGCATGACTAGGGTGAGCATTGTCTATTTTACCGTGGAGACGGGGAGGCATTGAGAATGGTTAGCTGAACACCATTATCTTTTTCATAAACGATCGCCACGGGAATGGTCAACCGGGGAGCTTTTTTCGGTAAGGCGGGGAAAATATAGGCATAACCGTCTTGTTTGAGGAGAAGTCGCCAAACTCTGGGTTTGTTAGAATTGCTCAGGTCGGTGAGTTCTTGACCGAGGAGGAGATCGTAGGCTTTGCGATCGCCGATGATCCGCAAGTCAGTTGGGTTATCGAGGGGGTTATCGAGTTTGCGTCCTAAAGCGGCATTTTTGGACATCAGAAGGGTGACGACGGGCAGTGAAGAGGTTTCGTTGACGGCATCTTTCCAAGCATCGGCTTGTGCTTGCCAACGGGCCAGCCAAAAGAGGGCGGTGAGGATAAAGAGGACGATAATTAGCTCATTCAGCAGAGAGGCGAAAAAGTTAAGAATCTTTGTCTGGGCTTCATTGAAAGTAAAGGGCAATCTTCGCAGGTATTTACTGCCCCATTTTTGGCCCCAGTGCAGGGTGACGAGAATAGCTAAGACTGTCACACCCAAAACGAGAATGGTTCTCAGGAAGGCGAGGGGTTCCCCGAAAAAGGTTTGGAAGGCGGCAAGATAAAAGGATTCGCCTGGCAGGTTAAGGGTAGTGACTTCGAGTTGAAAAAAACTGAAGTAAGTCCAGCGATAAGTCCATCCGGTAAAGTACAGGCCGGCGGCTAACAAAGCCAGCACACCGAGGAGTTTGCCGAGGGGATTGTATTCGGGGGTGGTCTGGGGTTCAGCCATGACAAACAGCCTAGTTGTGAGCGCAGAAAAGAGGTGTTAGGATTCTATCATTTCTTATTTATCTGGATATAGAGGGGTTAATCCGGTGAAGAAGACTATTTTGCAGGGGAGTATTTTCGCTTTGCTGTGGCTGGGGGTGGCGAGTGAGGGGCATTGGGCCGGGTGGCAGGGTTCCGCGCGGAGTCAGGGAACAGTTTTAGAAGTGGCGGTGCCGGATAAGGCGACGGTGACAAGGAAACAGGGGGCTTCTCTGACGGGGCAATTAACAGCTTTTAATCAAACAAGTTTGACGCTTTCGGCTGGGGGTTATTCGGAAAAGGTTCCGTTGACACAAGTTAAGGCGATCGCATTTCAGGGAGGAGATATCTGGATTGAGGGGCAACGTCTTCCTGCCCGCATCCGAGGTTTTATCAAAACTTGGTCGGGGATTTCGGTGTCGGTGTTAAACCTGCAAAACCCGCCTCGGTTGGCTAATTTAAATTTAAACGGGATTGAAAATCCGGAGGAGCTAAAAAAGCTCTTGAGTAATAACAATAAAGTGCGCGTGATCTCGAAAATTAGTTTTGATTCGCCTCGAACGATGACGGTGGAAACCTTTACCATGCCTAAACCCTAGTCTATGTCTATGTCTCGTTTTAAACTTATAGGTTATTTAGCGATCGCCACAACGATCCTACCTGCCGCGCTCTCGATTTCTCCTGAAAGGGTCAAATTTTTGCCGTTTAAGAGCATAAATCAAGCGATCGCCCAAACGCAACCGACAAATCAACAGCAGAGGCGCATCGCCCTCGTCATCGGTAACGCAAATTATGAAGTCGGCAAACTCGGCACACCGTTGAATGACGCGACTGATATGAATGCGGTGTTGAAAGAGTTGGGATTTGAGGTGATTTTGCTGAAGGATGCCACAAAACGGCAAATGGATGAGGCGATCGATCGCTTTACCCGTCAAATGACTCAAGGGTCGGTCGGTTTGTTTTACTATGCGGGTCATGGAATGCAGATAGAGGGAGAAAATTACTTAATTCCGGTGAATAATGGGCTAATCAAGGTTGAGCCAGATGTTAAAAGTGATGCTGTTCCGTTAGGTAAGATTTTGGGCAGGATGGACGAGGCGGAAAATGCGGTCAATATCGTGATTTTAGATGCCTGTCGGGATAATCCGTTTCGCGGGTTTAAGCGATCGCTCAGTCGGGGGTTAACGGCGGTGCAGACAGCAACGGGGTCTTTAATCGCCTTCGCCACGGCTCCAGGCAAGGTAGCGGACGATGGCAAGGGACGAAATGGTTTATTTACGTCTTTTTTGTTGAAACATATTAAAGATCCGACCGATGTGGACATTATGTTGCGGAAAGTTCGCGCAGAGGTGGCTAAAAGCACGAATAATTATCAAGTCCCTTGGAATTCGTCTTCTTTAATCGGGGAATTCTCGTTTAATGTGTCCCCTAAAGTTATTAATTCTCCCGTTGCTACACCATTACCGCAACCCAGCCCTAAACCGACTGTCGCCGTAGTTACGCCGCAAAAACCAGAACAATCAACACCCTCGAACCAACCGCGATCGCTCCTCATCTCCTCAAGCACTGGCGTGGATTATACGCCTTTACGGGAACTACTATCGCAAAAGAAATGGAAAGAAGCCGATCAGAAAACGGCGGATCTAATGCTGGCGGCGGCTAACCGCCAAAAAGAAGGATGGATCGATGAAAACTCAGCCAATAAGTTTTCCTGTGAAGATTTGCGAATGATGGATCGAGAATGGTTAGTCGCTTCCGATGGTAAATTTGGCTTTTCGGTGCAATTAGCGATCTATAAGCAAACTGGAAAACCCTTCGGTAGCTATCAACAAGCTTTAGATGATGGAGCTTATGATTGGCGTTTTGGGAATTTGGTGGGCTGGCGAAGAGATGAAAACTGGAAAAATTATTCTGATTTAACTTGGAATACAGATGCAGCATCTATGGCCCCCCGAGGACATCTCCCATGGGGTTGGTTTGTCTCGTGGCGGTTGTGGTTTTTAGGTTTGGGTCAAGGTTTATTTCGTGGTTTTAATGTTGCTGGGTTTTTGATTTGTAGTGCTGTGTTAATTTGGTTGATTTTTGTGTGTTTCCTTTCTTTCGGTGGCGATAAAGTGTACCGCGGTGGTAAACGAGTAAAACGAGTGTACTGGTTTACGAGAGTGTACCAGTTTAATGGGAAAGAAATTGATGTCTTCTCTAGTAATATACTAGGGAATGTGTGGATGATTAATAGTGGGTTGTGGCTGTTCTTGTGGACTTGTTATATTGTAGGGATTGCGGCACCCGAGCGGATTCCTGGATCATATCATCAGTCAGCTTCTGCACGTCCGAACATCTATCTCGCCGCGCGTTGTGAATTGTAGCCTATAAAGCGTTTCGCAGTTTTTTCAAACTCCGATCCTACATCGTTTCCACACGAGGTTATCAGGGGTTCAGCGATTCGATACCTGTCACCGTCACCCCAGGAGGGTAAATGCCATTTTCCCCTACATAATCTATGGTTTATAATTACGATAGATATTAACCAGCGCAAGTTAGGAGTAAATACTTGTCAAAAAAGAAATTTCGTAAATCTGTTGAAAGCATTCGTTATCAAATTCTGAACCATCATCAAAAAATTGCCAATGAGAAACAAAAAGAATCCCCCGATAAAAACTTAATTAATTACTGGGAAAGAGAAATTAAAGGTTTAGAAAAAAGTTTATCTAGAGCAGAAAAGCGATTAAACAGAGGAAAATAAGCAATGATTTCAAACACTGAAAAACCCTTGAAAGTCAACTCTACCTTGGCCACTCTATTATCTGAATTAGGTGAAGAATGCGAGGCGGTTTTATTCTTACTAAGTCAGCTTAAATTACCAAGCCTAACTGATGACCAAAAAGGGGATATTTTGGCAGAATTAATAGGCTCAATTACTCACTTGCACGTTCATACCGAAAATTTATCTGATTTAATTGGGGATGAAATTTTAGCTTTGCCAGATGATCAATAATGTTATGATGATTCTTTGTTCTCTGGTTCAGTAGTAGTAGTAGGTTGGGTTGAGGCACGAAACCCAACACAAAGCCTATAATTGTTGGGTTTCACTCTGTTCAACCCAACCTTGTATATTGAGAGAGGTGGTAGACCGTCCCAACCTTGGTCGGAAAAGACCGCTTCGTAGCAAGGGTCACCACCATAATCTCCCTGACAAAACTCGAACAGTCGCCGGGGTCGTGGCGAAAACAATCA
>NZ_JADBTZ010000437.1:0-5063 GCF_020245885.1 Microcystis sp. M165S2
GCGATACATTGGTACTAAGGAGAGAAGATGCAAGGGTTTTGAGTAATTTTAGCAGATTCAGGGGCACCTGAGCGACTCTCAATCTAGCTAAAAGCCTTTTCCTGTAAGGTTTTTAGCTTTATTCAGCAAACCCTAATTAGTAAAACCTATCAATAGGAACAGGAAAAGAGAGATAAAGCAAAACTGCTCGATCTCTGTTTGTGATTTCAGAAGGGATGTAAGACCGAATTGCTGTAAATCTACTCGAAACTAGATTAAAACTATCCCAGTTTTCTCTTGTACAGCATCTCTGGCGATTTTAAACGCTTTATCGACTGCTGTTGTCTGTGTAACTATCTTTTTAGCACCAGCATCATCAATCACGATACTATTTAGCCATAAAGCTGAGTCACGGGTATAATCCAAACCTGCAAGTGCTTTAATTAGAGCTTCTCGCTGTAAATCAGTGAATTCTTGGCCAAAAAAGATTAAATGTCCAATGCGACTAAGTACCTGAAACCCAACCGTATTAAAATCCACGCGCTGTTGTCTGAGATCGTATAAGTTGAGATTGACCGTTTGAGATGCAGGTTGTAGCAAAAGTCGCCAAGTATCGTTATTTTTGGCAAATTCCGTGTAAAAAATCGTCAATCTCTCTAACATTAGCAAAAATTCACTCTTACTTTGACGAGAATGAGATTCTATAACTGGTTTTCGAGATGAACCAAAGAGAAATTCAGCGACACCGATTCTTAACTGACTCATAGTAAACATATATTTGGTGTCTTTTCCGATAGTACGAGAGATTTTATCAATCCGTCCATTGAAAATGACTAAATCTTTAGTAATTGTCCGAGTCAACTTAGCAAGAGGATCGGTAACGTCGAAAGCAGCCAATAAAGCAGGAGGAATGGGTTTATTTTTGGCACAATCGGCAAAATCTTGATGAATTTGATCCATATCTGCTTCTTGAACTACCAGCACAGTTACGCTGTCGTTACGCAAGTCAGGTTTTTCAGGTAAAACTTTTTCGATCGCTTTTAACCGATGTTGACCATCAGTAACATAAAGTTCTACATCTATTGGCATAACAGCATAACCGAATTTGACTGGACCTGCACCATAGGTAAAAACTTTGATCGGTGTATTCGAGTTAAAGATGAATGGGGGCAAAATATACTGATCTGTTTCTAGCAAATACTTTGCAATCTCGTTAACGTGCTGGGGAATAAGTGGTCTGTTCATGACTTCATCCGCATTAGATTTATTCTTTTTAGCTTCAGCACTCTGTAATTTTGCCAATTCAATCAGCAGACTACAAGGTAGAGAAAAAACTAGATGAGTTCTTCCCCCCTGTTCGTAAACATGACAAATAAAAACTCTCGCTCCCGATGTGGCCGAATCAGCGAAAGCTAAAGTCTGCGCTTCATCTTGTCTTTGACAGTGTACGAGGTCAGCACTGGAACGGTAGCCGTCGTCATTGACAGCCGATGTGATCTGAGTCATAATTAACCTTGAAAAAATGTCCAAAAACAATTAAGTACATACAAACGTCCGAGAAGTCCTACTGCAATAGGTACTTATCGGAATTTTTGTTTATGTACTGAATCTAGTTTAAAGAAAGCTTTTAGGCTTGTCAATAGCCCATATAAAATTAATATACCGTTTTTACAGTCAAGATATGGACTGATTTTTGTTTTTGCAGTCGAAAAGTGGATTAATAAGTAAAATTCAGTAGGGTATAGGTACGATACCCAAAACAGCGATCGCACACCATAGAACTTGTGTACTATGATGAACCCTTAATGCAACTTTAAAAACCCACTTCCCACTCCCCCCTAGACCTTTTAAACAGGATTTAGCATCACGTTCCCGGGTTGAGAGTCGAAATCCCGTTAGGGATTAAAGAGTAACTCCACCGTCCACGGGTAAAACCACACCTGTCATATAGGGGTTGATAATCAAACTCAATACTGCTAGGGCGACTTCTTCGGGTTGCCCTAAATGTTCGACAGGTAGAGCAGAAACCGCCCATTTGCTCAGGTCGGAGCGTTCCGAATCACTTTGACTGCTCCAGATACTTGTATCTTCTATTAATCCGGGGGCAACAACGTTAACGCGAACAGGAGCGAGTTCTAGGGCGAGGGCGCGTCCAAATACTGCTACGGCACTATTAGCGGCGGCTATGACAGAAATTCCGCCCATTTTGGAATATTTGAAGATAGTGACGCTTGATGTCAGGGTAATAGAACCGTCCTTGGCCAAAGTTTTCAGGGAGCCACGCACTACTAAAAAGGTGGCCCAGAATTTATCCATACCTCCCTGGGCCGTTTCTGTGGTCATTTCAGTTAATAAGGCTCGCGGCATATTTCTGTCTCCCAGAGAGGTTACTACTAAATGGTCAAAGTTGCCAATTTCTGCAAAAAAGGCATTAACAGAATCTTCTTCTAAAAAATTAACAGTTTTGGCTTCAATCTCCCCGGAAATTAGGGCAACAGCCGCAGCTAATTTCTCTTGAGAAGCATGGGAAAGCACCACTTTTGCCCCCAGGGAGAGCAATTTTTCGGCAATCGCTAGGTCAATCCCGGAGCTTGCACCAATAATAACGACTTTTTTACCCGATAAGGAATCAAACATTTTTTTGTCTCCAAAAATTTCAGAAAAACTTACAGCTATTACAGTACATTGACTGGCTTTTGGGCAGCAACTAACCAATAAGTTATGGACGAGGAACTTAGCAAATTATCCAGAGGCTTAATGTTTAAATTATAGGTTTCTTCGTCTAATTTTCCTGATTGCAATTCCTCTGCTAACCAAGACTTAAGATGGCGAAAATGTCTGAACCAGCACTCCTCCGTCACCTCGACAAATTGAACATCTTTAAACCCTGCCTGTTGATAAAGATTTTGATACTCTGCAATATCTTTGACCCTGTTTGCTTGGGGAACTGTCCAATCCCCTAAAAGTTCTGTTGTGGCAAAACTCAGATCTGAGAGAATTAAGGTTCCCCCCGGCTTTAATACTCGCCAAGCTTCTTGTAGGAATTGCTGTCTAGTATTAAAATAAAAAGCCGCTTCTACACAAATAATTTGCTCAAAAGAATCATCGGCAAAATCCATCTCTACTGCGTCCATTAACAGAAATTTACCTTCGGGAAAATTCAAGAGACTTCTGGCAATTTGTGTGGGAGAAATGTTAATCCCCACAATTGCTGTCAATGGATAATATTTGAGAAGATAATGGGTAGTTGCTCCTAAACCACAGCCAATGTCAAGAATTGTTCCCTGTTTGTTGGGAATAAATTCTAAAAGTTTCTCCATCAGAGTGGAGGATGCTTCCTGTTGATCTTGGGTATGGGAGAGCCAATAACCGACATTAAAAAACTCTCTTTCACCATAAAACTCTCGAATCGAAGGACTACAAATTAAATCGTCGAATCTACTAATCCATTCATTTTTATCCATTTTTAAACTCACTTAACTCTTTCGGCAAAAAACTACATTAGTTTAACACGATTGAGCTTAGTAGAGTGGGAAGTGGTTTATAGCAATGCTTGCCAAACTCCTGTTAAGGCACTAGATATTGAGCGCGTGGCTGAGGCGATAGAAAAAAAGGAGCCACACCTTTTTGCTTAGATACCGATAAATTTCCCTTAGAGGTTCAACTAACAGCCCAATTTAATGGTAAAAAAAGTTTTTATCAATTAACCTATAACCATCAATCTATATTATCATATCTGGTGAGGGACACAAGTTATCGCTTTTGAATTAGGAATGGGGAGCGGGGGACAGGGAAGAAAATCGTCGCACCTCATGACTCTGAATACCGCTATAAGTGTCACCGATGGGAGTGCGGGTAAGGTGAGTATTTGACTTGAGTAAGACGGCAATATATGTTACTATCACAGGGTAATCGCAGCTATCTTGAAAAAGCTGCCACTCAAAACTAGGAATGACCATGAATTATCCCAATACCGAACAAAGTAAAGCAATCCCCTTCTTTGCTCGTTTTTTATCTGCGGACCAAGACGAGGCTCCGACCCCCGATTCCCCCCCCGATTCTGAACCGGCTCCCGTTTGGACTTGGAAATGGCCTTCTGACTGGGAAGATAGTTAATTAATTTAAAGATTGCTTTCAGTAATTCAGACAGAAATAAACCACCGCCATAAGTCAAGCAGGAGTAAGATTTATGGCGGTTTTTTGTTGTATTTAGGGTTTGCTAAACAAGTCAATTGGCCGGTGGAGACAGCCGGGTAGAGGAGGGAGAAAGTGCTTAGTTAAGTTAAAACTACTCTTCAGCAATTTCGACTTCTTTGGGAGCAACGGGTTCTTCGGCAGTAATTTCGACTTCAATAGCCTTTTTCAGGTTAAGTTTTAGAACTTGAGAAATTGGTAAACCTTCCACCTCATTGATGAGATATTCTTGAGTTTCTGTTTCACGACGTTTGAGATAGACCGTTTTAAGCAGTGCCTCAATGCCATAACCTGTCACAATGTCGCCAATAATGGTAGAGATGCCTAAGACCCCAAGTCCACCAATTAGTCCCAGTGGACCGCCTAACCCTAAAAGTGCGTAAATCGCAGGATAGGCAGTAGTGCTGGATGCGGCAACAGCAATAATGAAAATAATGCCGGGGAGTCCCAGAGAAGCAAGTTTTTGAACAACTTCATCTAGAGAAATTCCCCAGGAGATAAGTTTTTTGTTGATTTCTGTGGGATTAATTCCCAGAAAATCCTTGGGAATGGCCGTTTCAGTAGTTTCCGTCATTGATGAGACTCCTAAAATCACTAAGTTGGATTGGTTGGTCGGGATTTCAGTCATTTGACATCCTCGCCGCCGTAAAACGGACGGCGATTCCTCACCACGCCACTTTTTTAGGGTGGTCGCTGAACGGGGTTGACGCAGATAGCGAAAAACGCTTAATTGCTTAAGTCTGACACTTTCTCCACGTCCATTTTGAGTGTCCGAATGCCCTCCGGCCACTTTGAACAAGTCGAAAAAATCTCATGTTCAACCTTATTTCCTAGAAAGTTTTACTCGTTCAAGGCCGAATTTGAAGTCTTTTCTGAACGAAACCCCCTAC
>NZ_JADBTZ010000438.1:0-6104 GCF_020245885.1 Microcystis sp. M165S2
GGTCTGCTGAATAAATCTAAAAACCTTGTTGGGTAAGACTTTTAGACTTTTTGTCAATCAAAAAGTACCAGGCATGGGAGTGATCAGGGGGAAAATTCCGGGACTTTTTCCCTGAAAATTAGGTAGTTGACCACCTGAAAATCGGTAAAACCCATCCCCCATCCCCCATCCCCCAACCCCCACCGAAAAACTTTTTCAGCAGACCCTACTTACTAACCGCCGATTCTAACATAGTAATTGTTCCCCGATTAGCATCAAATTCTACTGCAATACCAATAGCTAGAGTCTCGATAATCTCCAAATGTCCGATCATCAAACCTAAACAAGCGGGAATTTTTAAGGGTTGGATATATTCTCGGATTACTTCTTCTAAAGTTAGGGAACCATAGTCACTATCGGCGCTACAATTGCTACATTGACCGAAGATAAACCCAGCTAAATTATCGAGAATTCCTGCTAATTTTAATTGATTTAACAGGCGATCTATTTCATAAATATCTTCACCAATATCTTCTAAAAATAGGATAGCACTGGTAAAATCTGGTAGATAGGGAGAACCTGCGATCGAGGCTAAGGTGGTTAAATTACCACCGATTAATTTACCTTTTGCTTGACCTTTAGTAATAGTTTGAATCCGATTTTTTACCTGCATTAAACGATTGGCATCATCGGGATCGGGAATATTTCTAAAAGTCAACTTTTCCCCAGAAAATAAAACCTGTCGAAAGCTTTCAGTTTGAGCGGTGCGCCAACTAGAAAAGCCATTGGGAGCATGGAAAGTAACTAAACCAGTTTTGGCATAAATAGCTAATAATAAAGAAGTTATATCACTAAAACCACAGATAATTTTCGGATTACGGCGAATTAAATCGTAGTCAAGATAAGGTAATAAACGAGCGCTTCCCCAACCGCCGCGAATTGGTAAAATTAATGCAATATTATCATCGGCAAAAAATTGATTTATATCCGAGGCTCGCTCGCTATCTTTACCAGCTAAATAACCATAACGCTCTAAAGCGTATTTACCAACTTTTGGGACTAATTTTAGGGCTTTAACTGCTTCGATAACTATATTTAAATCATCTTCTTTAAAAGTTGCCCCCGCTGGACTAATAATACCCACTCCGTCCCCCGGTTGTAGATGTGGCGGTTTAATTAGAGGAAAATTATTACTAACAACTTTTCTAGGAATTAGGGAAAAACTAACAGCAGTTATGGCAGTAGTAGTGAGAAATTGACGGCGCTTCATCCTGATAGTTTTTAGAAAAATTGCAAGGGAAAGAGGACAATTAATGCCCAAAACTGATATTTTTGTTTTCCTTCTAATGGGTTTAGTCGATTTTCTATTCCCTCAACTTTTCCCGTTAACACCGCTTGGCCTACCTTTAAATCCCTCACATCTTTTTGTAAAGAATCGATTTTTCCCTCAATCCGCATCAAGATAGTTTCTAGGGAATAAGTAACCGTTTCCTGAGATTGATTCATTTGTTCAAGACCTTTTAGTTAATTGTTGCCCTAGAAAAGCAATTATGCTTCCGATTTTGCCATATCGCGAATGATATCGCCGCGAGTGATAATACCAATTACTTTGTGGGTTTCTTCCTCAATCACCGGTAAACGACGCACATGACGATCATACATTAACGAGGCCGCTTCTTTCAAAGGGCGATCGGCTGTGATACTAATAGGTTTATCGGTCATTACTTCCCCCACGGTTTGACCGAGAGCTTTATGGAGTAATTTCTCGTGACGGCTAGGATTTTGTAGATAGATAACGCTATCGAGGAGCAGAATGTAAGGAGGAGCTTCTACTCCCGTTTCCTGCCACATAAGGTCAGTTTCGGAGATAACCCCAATCAGTCGTATATTGTCATCCACCACGGGTAAACCACTAAACCGCTTTTCGGCCAAAATCTTCACTGCTTCAGACAGAGAAGTGTTAGCGGTGACGGTGATGGGATTGGGAGTCATGATATCGGCAACTGTTTTTGTCATCTTAGCGACCTGCGATAATAATGCTTTCTGTCTCCATCTTATCATTAGGGTAATCAGTCACCGCTTAATTATGAATATTCTTCAATCTTCGGCTGAGAAAATGGTATAACATAAAAAGGAAATAGGATATTAATTTAGTTAGTTGACAAGGAAAAAGAAAAATGATCGCTCAACCTCAATACCCAGAAAGAATGACCCCGGAAGAGTATCTAGAATGGGAAGCTACACAGGAATGTCGCCATGAATACATTGATGGGGAAATTATCGCCATGACTGGGGGTAGTCTGCCTCATAATGATATTACCTTGAATTTTTACACTGCTTTAAGACTTCATCTCCGTCCGCGAGGCTGTCGAGTGAATGTATCTGATGCGAAAGTACAAGCTAATAATAGTCGTTATTTTTATCCCGATTTGGTGATTAGTTGCGATTTTAGGGATAGAGAATCTCGTAATTTTATTCAACATCCACAAGTGATTATTGAAGTGCTTTCCCCCAGCACAGGAAACTATGATCGCACTAAAAAGTTACAATATTATCGTCAGATTGCTAGTTTACAAGAATACGTTTTAGTCGATCCCGAATCGATCAGTGTTGAGGTTTATCGTCGCGGTGAAGATAAAATTTGGTTTTACTGCGCTTATAGTCAAGGGGAAGAAATTATTCTATCTAGTCTCGATTTTCACTGTGCGATCGAGTTAATCTATGAAGGGATAAGTTTCGATTAAAGAAAGTTTACAAACAGGTCAAACATTCCTAAACTTAAAATAAATACGTCCCGATTGTTTCGATAAATTCTATGTTACCGCCCCTATTAGTCCTTGATCCCTTGTTAGAAAACTGGTTACGAGAAGATCTCGGTAGAGGCGATCGCACCACCCAAGCAATTTTCTTCGGTCATGCTAAAATCGGTCAAGCTAGTTGGATTGCCAAAGAAGCGGGAGTTATTGCCGGTTTACCCGTAGCTGAACGCGTTTTTCAACTGCTTAACCCCACTATTCACTTTACCCCCACCGTTGCTGAGGGGGAATTCTGCTCTAAGTCTAAAGTTATTGCCGAGATAGGAGGTTCCCTCGATGCGCTGTTAATTGGGGAAAGAGTCGCTTTAAATCTTGCCATGCGCTTGAGTGGAATTGCTAGTGCCACTCGTCAGTATGTGGAGAAAATTGCCGATTTACCGACAAGATTGGTGGATACTCGCAAAACTACCCCCGGATTGCGAATTTTAGAAAAATATGCCTCCAGTATCGGTGGTGCGATTAACCATCGTTTGGGGTTAGATGATGCAATTATGATTAAAGATAATCATATTCAAGCAGCAGGCAGCATTGAGGAAGCAGTGCGTCGTGTACGGCAAAATATGCCCTATCCTCTCACAATTGAGGTAGAAACCAGCCAATTAGAAGAAGTGAATCAGGCCCTGCAGCAGGAGGTAGAGAGCATTATGTTAGATAATATGGATTTAGAGATGATGCAAACTGCTGTGGAGATGATCCGCAATTTTAATAGTAAAACCAAAATAGAAGCATCGGGAAATATTACCCTCGATCGCATTCGCAACGTTGCCGAAACAGGAGTAGATTATATTTCCACTAGCGCCCCGATTACCCGTTCTACTTGGTTAGATATTAGTATGAGAATTGATTAAAAAGCTATATCAGTTATCAGTGGGAAGTGGGGAAGTGGGGAAGTGGGGAAGTGGGGAAGTGGGGAAGTGGGGAAGTGGAGCATTTGGCTGAAATTTCCCTAAACCCCCAAAACCCCCAAAACCCTATCACCCTATCTCCTGACTCCTATCTCCTGACTCCTGACTCCTATCTATTCTAACCTCGATCGCATCGCCAATATTTAGGTGTAATTGCTTTTGAGCGCTACCACTATTGACGGCAATTTCTAACCCCCCGTGACTACCGATAAAAGCGACTATTTCTCCGGAAGAAACATCACTGTAGGTGTTTTTTGCGGGGATAATTTTTGGCCCCAACTGTACTGACCAATTTTTTCCCTCTAGGAGATAATCGGGAATATTACTGATTAAATTGCCGAAAATGTCGATATATTGGATTTGACCGCTAATTTTATCTTCCTCGATTTGCGGAACAGCGATCGCTAATTGTTGCAAGCTATCGGGATCAATAATCTCACCTAACATTTCTAGGGGTACTCCCCGGGACAAATAAGCGGCCACAGGAGCAAAAATATCGCGACCATGAAAAGTAGTGCTAGGGTTAGGGGTGCGCCAATAGGAAGAATTATCGAGATTAACGGCAGATATAGCGGGAGATTGACTTAAAATGCCACTAAATAAACCATTATCTGGCCCGACTAAATAACCACCGGCAAAACGAATCCCTACCCCGCGTCTTTTGCTTCCCACCCCCGGATCTATAACTGCCAGATGAATAGTGCCTTGGGGAAAGTATTGATAGGCATTTAGGAGGACAAAACGACCAGCGTAGAGGTCTTGGGGCGAAATTTGATGATTCAGATCGATCGTGCGAGCATGGGGGGCAATTCCCGCAATTACTCCCTTGATAATGCCCACATAACCGTCCTGTAGTCCAAAATCGCTAGTAAGGGTTATCAGTGCCTGTTCCGTCATTGACTTGTCACTATGGTTGCCAACAGCTTTAATAAATCTTAACGCTAAATTCAGTAGCTAAAGATACAGTTTACCAAGGAGAATGTTATGATTTAGATATAAGGTAAGTTAAGTCGCTCAAAAGTCTGTCCATCATGAACAAAAATCGTCAGCAAGTCCTAACACAGGCCACCGTCGCTCATAGAGAAACACTCCGCAGAAATTTACAACACCGACTGGAAGTAGCTAGAGCGCAGGGAAATGAAGCTTTAGTACGTCAATTGGAAGCAGAGGCGGCCTATTTGCACCTTCGTTAGATTTAATCGGTGTTTAGTCATAGTCTAGTTGTCGGTTTCTGGTGATCGGTATGCCGATCACTTTTTTTTGGGCGAATTTTTTTTTTTTAAATTGCCGATATCTCCACTGGCAATCCTTAAAATAGAAGGAACAGCAGTTTAGAGATCAAATAATTATGGCTTTTTTTCGGCAATATATCGCCCCGCTCCTGACTATCTTAGTGTTTTTAGTTGCTCTGGTTGCCACTGGCATCCGGATTTTTTTACCGGCAGATTTAGCGGCACCCGCTCCGATCGAGCCATCCCTGGGCATAATTTTCTCTTATCCTTGGCATGGCTAACCTTCCCGAAGATTATCGGCTGCGACTGGGAAAAACGAGCGATCGCTATCTACTAATTAATTTTCTCACCCGCACCTATCAAGAATTTTTTCCCGAACAAAAAAACCTCTCCCATCTAGCTGATACAGTCAGACAGTTTTTTTGCCTCGATACTCCCCTGTGGATCGTCGAAGGACAACAAACGGCGATCGCTTGTCTCTGGATGGGGAGCGCCGTCGATCAGGTGACAGGCGATCGCTATGGTCATATTTTTCTAATTTACGTCGATCCCCAGCATCGTCGCCAGGGTATCGCCACCGCACTAATCGATCGAGCTAAGGATTGGGCAAAAAGTCGCGGACAAACCCGCATCGGTTTACAAGTCTTCATCAATAACGACAATGCTCTCAATCTCTACCAAAATCTCGGCTTTCAAACTCGCTCTTTGCTGATGTTGAAAAATATTTAAAAACTGTCAGGAGATAGGAGTTAGGAGACAGTCTCGATGAAAAAATTTTCACCCCCACAGATGAAAGAGGTTTCCTTCCCTACACCCCACACCCCACACCCTACACCCTGTTTCAAGTCAGGAGACAGGAGATTGTTTTTATTTATTCTTCCCACACCCCACTTCCCCAACCCCAGACATACCTATAGAGATGGCACTGTCAGCATTAATTATTCCTGATCGAGCCACAAAGGGTAAAATTGGGGAAACACTGCAATACACTGGCAGTCATCGAAAATTTTGGGTCTGAAACCCCGTCGTAGAACGACGGCTTTACCGTTAAATACTAGCGCATTTACCAAATATATGCTAAAATGTGAGACATGGAAAAAGCCTATTCGTTTCGATTTTACCCAACACCCGAACAAGAGTCGCTATTGCGGCGCACTTTGGGCTGTGTAAGA
>NZ_JADBTZ010000439.1:0-11216 GCF_020245885.1 Microcystis sp. M165S2
TCGGCCTTGAACGAGTAAAACTTTCTAGGAAATAAGGTTGAACATTGGATTTTTTCGACTTGTTCAAAGTGGCCGGAGGGCATTCGGACACTCAAAACGGACGGGTCGAAAGTGTCAGACTTAAGCAATTAAGCGTTTTTCGCTATCTGCGTCAACCCCGTTCAGCGACCACCCTAAAAAAGTGGCGTGGTGAGGAATCGCCGTCCGTTTTACGGCGGCGAGGATGTCAAGTTTTCTTCTAGAAATCCTCGACCGCTCGCGGCAGTTTTTTCTCTAAATACTGTTGATGGGACTGATCAGCCAGATAATAATCTCCTGCGGGTTCGATCAAAGTAACGATATCCTGCTGAAACTTTCCCGATAGTTGTAGTTGACGCTTGGAAGCAGTGGCGATTAACTTTTGTTCCAGGGTGTGATAAAAAATAATCGATCGATATTGTTCTCCCCGGTCCGGTCCTTGGCGATTTAACTGAGTCGGATCATGGATTGACCAAAAAACGGCTAATAACACCTCGTAGCTTATCTCTTGGGGATTATAAGCAATTTGTGCCACTTCCGCATGACCGGTAATTCGCGATAACACATCGAGATAACTAGGATTGGGGAAATTTCCCCCCATATAACCCACAGAAGTCGCTAAAACACCAGGTAAACGCCGAAATGAGTCCTCGGTTTTCCAAAAACAGCCCGCCCCAAAAGTAGCTTTTTCGCCGCTATTCATTTCCCCTCACATCCTTGGCAAATTCCACCACTGCTTTTGTAATTGTCTCGCTTAAATTAGCATAAACTTTGGCAAAAGGGGGAGCTTTTTCGGTTAATCCTAGAATATCCGCCGTTACTAACACCTGACCATCACAATCCTCCCCCGCACCGATACCAATCGTCGGTATAGTCAATTTATCGGTAATAGTAGCGGCTAAATTGGCGGGAATATGTTCCAAAACCAGGGCAAATACTCCCGCTTTCTCCAAGGCTAAAGCTTCCTCGATTAATCTTTGTGCATCCGATGGAGTTTTTCCCTGCTGACGGTATCCCAACCGATGCACCGACTGGGGAGTTAATCCGATATGACCCATAACAGGGATGCCTATCTCGGTTAAACGGCTAATAGTCTCGATCATAGCGGGATAACCTCCCTCTAATTTTACCCCTTGCACTCCCGCTTCCTTTAACATCCTTCCTGCCGAGTGAATTGCCTGACTGACACTTTCCTGATAGCTGAGAAAAGGCAAATCACAGACAACTAAAGCTTGTTTTACCCCGCGAGACACGGCCGCCGCGTGGTGAATCATCGCCTCTAGGGTGATCGGTAAAGTGGTAGGATAGCCCAAAGCGGTCATAGCTAAGGAATCACCTACCAAGATAATATCAATTCCTGCTTGATCGAGCAGTCGCGCGATCGGATAATCCCAAGCTGTGAGGGTGACAATCGCGCGTTTTTGCTGTTTCCACTCGATTAATTTGTTGGTGGTGACTGCCATTATTTATTCACTGCGGACAGCTTCGAGGATACGGGAAAAATAGAAACGAGTGCTAGTCATACTCGTCCGTTCAATTTTAAAGCCATTTTCGTTGAGAGCGGCGACAATAGTTTTTTCCTTGTGTTGATAGGCACGAGTGGTTTTACTCGGACCGGGGAAAAATTGACCAATTTTCTTGAGAATGGTTAATAAACAGGTTTTAGGGGCAAAACTGAGGATTAAACGGGATTGAGCTAGGGATCCCAGGTGTTTAATCATTCCTAAGGCTTCTTCTGTGGGATAGTGAATAAGAACATCAACACAGATGACTGTGTGATATTGACCGGTTAATGCTTCTAAATCTTGAACGGCAAAGGTGAGTTTACTGGTATCTGCTAACTCTTTGGCTGCTCTTTCCTTGGCTTCTGTCACCATTTTCTCAGAAATATCACTAGCGAAAATAGTTGCGCCCGCTTTAGCGAGGGGAATACTAAGACTCCCGACTCCACAACCGGCATCACAGATCGAGAGATTAGGCAAATTGTCATCACTTTCTAACCAACCGATAACGGTATCGATCGTCTGTTGATGACCGATGCGAATATCTTTTTGTACTTTGTTAACTTCGCCATCCCCATAAATCCGGCGCCAGCGATCGAATCCTGTGGCGTTAAAATAGTCCTTGACTATGGCTTTATCGTCTAATGTGTTGGTCATAACGAAATCTAAACGAGCGGAGATGGTTATTAGTTTATCCTACCGTGAAAGCCGGTTTTAGGGATTTAGTCTTGGGTCTCTCTACCCTTGCCAGAAACGAGAAACTCTGCTATTTTGCTGGTGAGTTTATTTTTTAGGCAGTGTCTCAGAAGATAAACCATCAATCAAGCATCGTTCTATCTTTCACTTTATGAGCTTAAAAATGAGCAAAAATCAGCAAATTCTGGCAAAAATCGGGGGGGGGTAGCCTTGCTCTCCTTGTTTCCTTGGCTTTAGGACAACAGGCTTCTGCTGTCACCCTTGTTGAAAACTTAACTCAATCAAATAGTGCCGACGGTACTGTTCATTCCACCGCCTGGACAGGATCAAGCTTTACCACTGGCAGTGGCAGTTATAATCTTGAATCTGTCACTCTTTTATTGCAAGAAAACACCGCAGGTGACTTGTTTGTTGGTCTCTATGGCAACAATAGTGGAGTTCCTGGCACTCTGATAACCACTTTTACCAACCCTGGTTCTATTACTACCAGTCTCGCCAATAACACCTTTACCCTTGCTACCTCCCAGGCATTAACCGCCAGTACCACTTACTGGTTAGTCAGTGGAATTTTATCTGGTTCTGGAACTTACTCTTGGGGTTATACATCGTCTGACTCTGAAACAGGACTCCCTGGCTGGACTATTGGTGCTGGTTACGTTGAATCTACAAATCAAGGGGGAACTTGGATTTCTTACCCTACTGGTGGCCCTTACCAATTTAGCGTTAATGGGACAGAACAGTCCCAGTCTATTCCTGAACCCAGTTCCGTTGTTGCCCTGTTAGGATTAGGAGGATTAGGGTTGGTCTCTAGACTGAAAAAACAAAAATAAGAAGTAGGGTGGGGGTGACTCCACTTTTTTTATCTGGTGCTGGGGTTCTATCTTAGCACCAGACAAGGGAGGTTTTGCCTCACCCCAAGCCCTGCCCTACCGACATCAGGGGGTTAGGGGGGAGCGGGACAGCCGAAAATTAGATTTAGTGACCTTGAAATTTGATGAATTAATTGCCATGCCAAAATATACATTTACTAGCTATTTTAAAAATGATGTTTTGACAAAACGCCCTTACCTCAAAAAAGAATGGTGTATTTACGTGATCGAAAACCCTATCCGTTGTGAACCCCAAGAAGATAATCGTTTTCGCTTTTGGGCAAAAATAGAAGAATTTGGCGATCGTTACTTGAGAGTCGTTACCCTAGCAGACAAGATTACTATCCATAATACCTTTCCAGACAGGAGCTTTAAACCATGAAGATTAACTACTACCCAGAAACGGACTCCCTTTATATCCACCTTACAGACAAACCCAGTGTTGATAGCCAAGAAATTGCTGAAGGTGTCGTTGCTGATTACGATGAATTAGGGAATCTAGTCGGTTTAGACATTGATAACGCCAGCAAAAAAGTGCAACTCGGTGAGTTTATCTCAAATGTCGGGGTGAAGACCCTCGCTTATGGCAGAGATAGTTAATTCCCCTCATCCCCAACCCCTGGGAGAGGGGGAGAAAGATGCTTGCTACGAATAAAGAAAAATGGGACAAGTCTGTGGAAAAGCTTAATTTGTTTTCCGCTTCACCGTTAGTTAACCTAAAGTGAATATCATGTAATCGTTCCAAGATTCGGTCAATAAGGGTTCCATGTCAATTATTACCCATAGAACTAAGATCGTAGCCACGATCGGCCCTGCCAGTAATTCGCCGGAAGTCCTTAAGGAGATGATCGGTGCGGGGATGAATGTAGCGCGGCTAAACTTTTCCCACGGTAGCTACGAAGATCATGCGAGAGTTGTTAGCCTTTTACGGCAAATTTCTCAAGAATTAGACAATCCGATCACTCTCCTGCAAGATTTACAAGGGCCGAAAATTCGCGTTGGTAATCTCCCCAATGGTTCCATTACCATCAACAACGGCGATTATCTCACCCTTGTACCCATGGATGAGTATCAGGGAGAACCGAACACCGTTGCGATCGATTATCCCTATCTGGCCGAGGAAGCACAGCTAGGTGAGCAAATTCTCCTTGATGACGGCTTATTAGAGCTAAAAATCGTTGAAATTAACGGAAAAGACCTAAAATGTCAAGTGTTGGAGGGAGGAATTCTCAAAAGTCGCAAGGGAGTCAATCTACCCCGTCTCAATTTGCGCTTACCTTCCATGACCGAAAAAGACAAACAAGACCTAGAATTTGGTCTTTCTCAGGGGGTTGATTGGGTTTCCCTGAGTTTTGTTCGTAAAGGAGAAGATATCAAGGCGATTAAAGCATTTTTAGCCGAGAGAAATCGTGCGGATGTGCCAGTGATAGCTAAAATTGAAAAACCGCAAGCGATCGAAAATTTGGAGTCAATTATCGAGGAATGTGACGGAATTATGGTGGCCCGGGGCGATTTGGGGGTAGAATTAAGTCCCGAAAAAGTCCCCATGTTGCAAAAACGCATTATCAAACTCTGCAACATGAAAACTATTCCCGTCATCACTGCCACCCAGATGTTAGAAAGCATGATTCACAATCCCCGACCGACTCGGGCCGAGGCTAGTGATGTGGCTAATGCGATTATCGATGGAACCGATGCGGTGATGTTATCGGGGGAATCAGCAGTGGGAGATTTTCCCGTCAAAGCAGTGGCTATGTTGGCCAAAATCGCCCATGATGTGGAAGCGGATGTGAAGTTTGATAATGTTCCCCCCAATCAGTCCGATGAAACTCACGCTCTCAGTGAGGCTTTAGTGGCGATCGATCAAACCCTTGATCTCCGTTATATTGTCACTTTTACCACTTCTGGCTACACTTCGCTACTGGCTTCTAAGGAACGTCCCTCGGTTCCCGTCATTGCCATGACTCCCAACCAACGAGTCTATCACCGTCTCAATCTAGTCTGGGGTGTGATCCCGATTCTTCTTGACCATCAGGTGTCTGTCTTTGAGGATGTGTTAAAGCAAACGGAATCAATTCTGCTTCAGAAAAATCTAGCGCAATCGGGCGATAAAATCCTGATTATGGCGGGAATTCCCATGCAGAAAACTAAAGGCACTAATTTCCTCAAAATTCACACGATTTCGTAAGTTCTAGGAGTCGGGAGATTATTTTTATTTATTCTTCCCACACCCCACACCCCACACCCCACGAAAAACTTTTTGCCGCAAAACCTAGATACAGATTTCGGGCGGTGGATTGGTTGTGATAGAGGTATAAATATCGATCGCTTGCTATCAATCTTGATGAAAAGACGATATTTTCTGGCTTTTATCGGCTCAATTGCCCTTAGTTGCTTATTATCTCTGGGCATAAACCTTTTTTCATCTACTATCACCACCGCGCAAACCCAGACAATTCTAGTTTCTGCCGCCGCTAGTCTCAAAGATGCCCTAGAAGAAATCAAGCCGGGGTTTGAAAAAGCCCATGGCAACATTAAAGTTAACTATAACTTCGGTGCGTCGGGGGCTTTGCAACAGCAAATTACACAAGGTGCGCCGGCCGATGTTTTCGTCTCGGCCGCGACTAAGCAAATGGACGCTTTAGCAAAAGCTGGTTTGATCGATACAAGTACCAGAAGAAAACTGCTCACTAATCGCCTAGTTTTAATCGTTCCCAAGAATTACACCCTAAAAATTAGCGATTTTCGTTCTCTGACTAACAGTAATGTCAAAAGAATTGCCGTGGGTGAACCGCGCAGCGTTCCCGTCGGTCAGTACAGCGAAGAAGTTCTGAAAAATCTCGGCATTTTAGAGCAAATAAGACCAAAACTGGTCTTTGCTAACTCTGTCCGTAATGTTCTCGCCGCCGTAGAGACTGGTAACGCCGATGCTGGCATTGTTTACATCACCGATGCCAAAATTTCCGACCGGATAAAAGTAGTAGCTACGGCTGCCAATAATCTCCATTCTCCGATTATTTACCCGATAGCTGTAATCAAAGCTAGTAAAAACCCGCAAGCTGCCAAGACTTTCGCCCAATATCTCACCAGCGCGGCCGCTAAAAACATTTTTGAAAAATTCGGCTTCGGAATAGCCAGATAAATTAGGGGAAGTGGGGAAGTGGGGAAGTGGGGAAGTGGGGAAGTGGGGAATTTCAACTAAAACCCGAAAACCCCAACACCCCAACACCCCAACACCCCCGCAACGCGCACGCAGTGACCACCCCAATACCCAACCCCTGACCCCTGAAAAATGCCAGACTTTTCCCCCCTATGGATATCCCTGAAAACCGCCACCATTGCCCTGATAATCATCTTTTTTCTCGGTATTGCCGCCGCTTATTGGATGTTGGGCTATCGCGGACGGTGGAAATCCCTAATCGAGGGAGTTTTCGTCGCGCCCCTAATCTTGCCCCCGACGGTGCTAGGCTTCATTTTACTGCTCCTATTCGGCAAAAACGGACTATTAGGACAGTTATTAGACTTATTTAATTTTCGCATCGTTTTTACTTGGTATGCCGCCGTTATCACCGCGACGGTGGTAGCTTTTCCCCTGATGTACAAAACCACCCTCGGCGCTTTTGAACAGGTGGATGCCAATCTTTTACAGGTTGCCCGCACTTTAGGGGCATCGGAAGGGAAAATATTCTGGCGCGTACTTTTGCCCCTCTCCTTCCCCGGAGTATTAGCAGGATTAACCCTAGCTTTTGCCCGCGCTTTGGGGGAATTTGGGGCGACTTTGATGTTAGCGGGTAATATTCCGGGGCAAACTCAAACTATCCCGATGGCGATTTTCTTCGCTGTGGAAGCAGGAGCGATGACCGAGGCTTGGATATGGGTGTTTATCATCATATTAATCTCCCTATCGGGAATTATCGCCGTTAATCTCTGGCAAAGTCAACGCAAACAGCAATTAGGACGACCGGGAGAAAGCAAACCTAACGAGATGGAAGACTGGCTGCAACCCTGGGAGGGTCGCGATTTTGCCCTTTTAGAAGCTGAAAATCCCCATTATAGAGATAAAATAGGCTTATTTGTCGATATAGAGAAATATTTACCCGGTTTTAACCTATCGGTAACTTTTAACTGCCAAAATCAGCCCCTAGGACTATTAGGAGCTTCGGGGTCGGGAAAAAGCCTGATTTTGCGATCGCTGGCTGGTGTGGAAACGCCCTCAAGGGGTCGTATTGTCTTAAATGGGCGCATTCTCTTCGATTCCGAAAAGAGAATTAATCTCCCCAGTCGTCAGCGTCGTATCGGTTTTGTGGTGCAGAATTATGCCCTTTTTCCCCATCTCACCGTGGCAGAAAATATCGCTTTTGGTCTCTCGCAAAAGTTACCCACAAAAATTATCCGTCAGCAGATTGCCAACCAATTAGAATTAGTGCAGTTACCCGGCATGGAAAACCGTTATCCCCATCAATTATCGGGGGGACAACAGCAACGGGTCGCCATCGCTCGCGCTTTAGCTAGTCGTCCGGAAGCTTTATTATTAGATGAGCCTTTTTCTGCCCTTGATACCCATCTACGCGCTCAATTAGAACGTCAGATGATCAAAACTTTAAGTAATTACGATGGCGTGACAATTTTTGTTACCCATAATATGGATGAAGCTTATCGAATATGCGAGAATTTATTAGTTATGGAAAAAGGGCGGGCAATTGCTAATAATTCTAAACAGAAAATTTTTGACCGACCAGATAGCGTTAGTTTGGCAAAAATTACGGGCTGTAAGAATTTTTCCCGTGCTGTAATCATTAATAATCAACAATTGGAAGCCATTGATTGGGATGTTAAATTACACACTATTTCCAGGATTCCCGACTATTTAGCTCATACGGGAATTCGCGCCCATCAAATTATTTTTGGTCGAGATTTAAGCGATATTAATACTTTTCCCTGTTGGTTAGCTAATGCCATTGAAGGACCCCATCGGGTGACTCTCTATCTGAAACTTAATCAACCCTCCAATCATGACAGAGATTTTCATATCCAAGCAGAGTTATATAAGGATAAATGGTTAGAAATTAAGGAGCAAGCTTTGCCTTGGACTGTTACTTTATCTCCCCAGCGTTTATTATTATTAAAGTAATGGGTTAATTTTTATCAAGTGCTGACAGATATAGAGCTTCTAAAATCCAAGACCGTCCCGTTAAATACCCGCTCGTGTCATTAGTTAGTGAAAAAGTTTTATCTGGAGTTATAAAATCATGACTGAAAAGGAATCTTGTGATTGGATAATGCGAGTGGATTTACACTTACCCACTCCTGATGAAATGCTGGATGAAATGTTAGAAATAGCAGCAGCGATTGCGTGGGTTAATTACCGAGTGGAGGGGCCAGGTTGTCTGTGGCTGATGGTTAATTCTTGCTGTGAACCTAAATTCATGTATCTACCAGATATCAAGTTAAGGCGAATTGCCGAAAGAGCGCATCCAGAGGTAGATATTTACGATCCAATTAACGAACTCCTGCTGTTAGTTAGTCCCAATTGGGAAATATTTCCGGGGGAATTAGTGGGAGATAATGAAACACATTTTTACTACCGAATTAACGTCAAAGAACGAGTAGGAAAATCCTGTGAAGATTGCTGGGAGGTTTGGGGAGAAAAGTTGGGAGAAGTTGGTCGAGAAGGAATGGTAAAAGTAGTGGAAGATGTCTAAAGTGTCGATTGAGTAATTGATTGCTTACCACAGAGACCCAGAGGACACAGAGTTTTTTGAGTAATTTTTCTGATTAATGAATTAGTGTTATATTGGTAGTTAGGATATGGGAAAAAGGCAAGGAAGTGGTAAGGAGAATGAAGTCTATTCACTGGAAAAAGCAGCAGTTATTGATGATTTTTGTCCTGGCGCTGGCAATTTCAGTCGCGTGGGGGACAATTTTGCCTGTTTCTACTCAAAAGCCTCCTGCGTCTAATCCCTGTAACCAACTTAGGGGAGATATTCAAAATCGGGCAAAACAAGATGCAAAAGCTGACCGGTGGAATTTTTTCAATACTGATAAGAAGAAAAAGACGATTGGTGATATTTTAAATTTGTATAAAGAGGCAAATTCTAAAGCTTCTTGTTTTCCACAGGCTCAATTATGGGATATCTATGAACAACAATATGATGTTAATAAATATCCTGACTGGATACCTGTGCTTGCTATTCTTGTTTTCGGTGGTATTTTGGGGACTGTTATTAGTGATACCTTAAAAAAATGGCTCAATCAGTCTTTAGAAGTGATTAATAAATGGATTTATAAAACCTTCGCTGGAACGCCATTATTTGAAAATATTGCCCTCAAAAAGTATCGACAGGCATTAATTGATAAATATCAAAAACTTAATATACCTTTTCGTCCTCATCGTCCCCTAGAAATGCGGGAGATTTATGTTTCTTTAAAAGCTTTTCAAGCGAGCGATCGTTCTTTGATTGAAGCGGAAAATGCGGTGCAAAAATACGACCGCTTAGTGGTTAAAGGTGCGCCTGGTTCGGGGAAGTCGATGTTATTAAAATATCTAGCACTTTCATATTCAGAAGGACGATTCAAAAATTTATCGGATCGTCTCGTGCCAATTTTACTAGAATTGAACCGCCTCAATGAGACTAATTTGACAGTAGAAAAGTTAGAACAACAGTTAGTAGAAGTTTGCGATCGCCATAATTTTCCCAAAGCTAATCGTTTCATCTCTCAAGGTTTAAAAGACGGACGTTTGCTGCTGCTTTTAGATGGGTTAGATGAGGTTAGTAGTGGCGTTCGCGCTCATGTTGTCCGGTGTCTTAAGGACTTTTTAGAATTAGAAAAGTATAAAAAATGTCGGGTAATTATTACCTGTCGGACGGCTGTTTATAATAATGAGTTTGTCGATAATACCAAGGAAACTTTAGAGATTGACGAATTTAGTGATCAACAAATGCGCCGCTTTTTGCAAGCTTGGAAGTCGCAAATGCCGCCAGAGAAATCAGTAGAACAATTGATTCAAAACTTGCGAGCTAAACCGAAAATTATGGCACTGGCGCGGAATCCCCTACTGTTAACAATCATCGCCTATCTTTATACCGATACTCCCTTCGTTTTACCTCATTCGCGAGCCGAATTTTACACTAAAGCTACTGATGTTTTATTAGAATTGCGCGATCAAGAAAGAAATATCCCTAATCAATATAGTGGTGTCAACAAGCGGCGAGTTCTGCAACATTTAGCACTCTATGCTCAGGATAGCGCTAATCGACAACAGCAAGATCGCCGCAGTCTTCTTGATTCTGAAGTATGGGAACAAGTTAAACAAGTCTTACCTTCATTAAATCTAGAGCCTAAAGAGGCTAATTCTATCGTTGATGAAATCGTCAAACGCAGTGGATTATTGCTTCGCATTGATGGCGGACAGCGTTATTATTTTCCTCATCTCACTCTACAAGAATATTTCGTAGCAGCAGCTTTAACAGACAGACAAGATGAATTAATTCAAAAATGGCAAAATGCTCCTAGCGACTGGCTAGAAATTGTTAAGTTATGGTGTGGATTGGCAAACAATAGTACGGATTTAATTGCGGCTGTATATCAACAAGATGCACTGACAGCATTTGAATGTCTAGCAGATGCTCAAGAAGTAAAACCAGAAGTTGCTCAGGAGATTATAGATTATTTTAAAACACAATTGAGAACCGATGAATCAATTTGTAGTGCTTTTGGCTCAGTAGCGGCTGATTTTCGTCCTAGAGGGAAAGAATTATTTGATTTTTTAGTTGATAGTTTAGATAATTCAGCCAGCCAAAAAGCAGCGGCTAAAGCCTTATCTGCCACTAATTTGCCTCAAGCAGTAGAACAATTAGTTATTTACTATGATCCGAATCAACCCCATTTTATAGAAGTGCGAGAAGCGTTGATCAGAATGGGAGGTTTAGCAGTTAATCAACTAGAATCTTTAGCTCGAAAAGGCTCTATAGAAGCAATGGATGATCTAGTTAGGGTTTGCTGAATAAAGCTAAAAACCTTACAGGAAAAGGCTTTTAGCTAGATTGAGAGTCGCTCAGGTGCCCCTGAATCTGCTAAAATTACTCAAAACCCTTGCATCTTCTCTCCTTAGTACCAATGTATCGCAAGA
>NZ_JADBTZ010000044.1:0-17525 GCF_020245885.1 Microcystis sp. M165S2
ACATAATTTTTCTGGTTAGTTGGTTGAATGTTTTTGCTATTGCAGTGCGAGCATATGACTTGGTTAGCCATTTTTTCTCTCCTAAATGCTATGGCTGAATATCCAAACTATGCCACCATCAACAATCGAAGCAGCATAACGTTGCCCATCACCCGCCGCAGATAACCTCTCATTTCCAACAAATAACTTCTTGGCGGTCGGCGTGCATGGGCGTTGTTAGGATGCGATCGCTGTGCCCTACATTTAGTATTAAGTCTCTTAAGTACAGGACAATAAATCAAAAATGGAACGACAAAACCACCTGAAATACTTATCGAGTATAGATTGCAAGCATTTTACCTGAAAGCTTTGCTAGGAGAGCATTTTAAGCTTTTTGTCCTGTACTTAGATTAAGTCTACAAACGTTTTCCATAAGACTGACAAATACCTAGCATTACTTCCCCAAAAATCCTAAGTTAGAGTAACAGTAGCTGTTGCAGTTTGTATTGGTTCAATCTTTGTTGTAACGGTAATTGTTACGGGGTTTTCTGTCGAAGCGTCTTTTTTTTCTGGGGCAGTATAGACAAATGTAGGGGACTTTGTATCTTTTTTACATTCGCCAATTTTAGGGGTTAAAGTAATATCATAGTTATCACCAGACAATCCTGCGTTACTGAGGGTAAACTTCTTACTGTCTCTATAGTTTAGTGACACAGTGGGTGGATCTATTGTCAAAGTTGGCGTAGTGGGGGGGAGTCCTGTAACTTTGGGTGTCGCTTGAACTTTACCTGTCGAAGAATCCACAGTATTGTCAATAAGATTAAGTGCAAAGCGTTCACTAAATCCAGCAATAAAAGCTAGAGCTAAAAAGCTATAAGTATCACTTTTAGTGTCTTCTTGATTTTTGACGGTTAAAGGAGAGACACCAGAGTTAAGTAATACAAAAACAAAGAATGCAAAACTTCCTCCTACAATAGGTTTAATCATTCCAATTAAATAAGGAAGAAAGGCATCATCGTATTTTTGCGTTTTTGTATCGTCAAAATCTTTAAGACGATAGAGGATACTAATTACACCTCCCAATGTGCCTGTCATAAATATTAAAAAAATAAAATCAGCTGTAGAAGTTGTTTCGAGAGATTTAGAAGATGGGGAAGGTGTAGAAGATACGGAAGGTCTTGGTAATAGAGACTCAATAGTTCCTTTAATAGGAGTTACTTGAGTAATCCCATTAATAAGCAAACTTATAGGAAATGACAATATTACTCCCACCACAACTTTCGTTGGTACTTTCACATCATAATAAAACATATCCCCGATGTTCAAAAACTGAAACCACCGTCCTCGTAATCTTGACTTTGATTCAAATTGTAATTTTCGAGCGAGATAAAGGTAGGGCTCATCAGTTAAAGAAGCAATCCCAAATTCTAAATACTCTACAACGGATTTAACTTCAGCGATTCGATTGGAAGTAATAGGTGGATATTTTTTAAGTTCAACTTGAGCCTTTCCAGCTAGTATAATTAATTTGGCCAATTCCTCTTGAACTTCTTGTGACAAGCCATCTTTTATAGAAACTTTAGGCTTTGTTTCTTGAATTAACTTATCAAGACGAAGATTAAGTTCTGATTTAACATCTACTGTTTGTAATCCTTCAAGCATTTTATTGATGTTGTTCAGCCAGTCTTTAAAAGCTGTTGAATCCAGGTTCTTAATGTCTTTTGCGAGCTTTTCTATGTCGTCTTTGACAATTAGCTGACCGCTTGTCTGTATATCGATTATTTTTTGTAGCACAATATTCAGATCTGCTAGGGCTTGCGTATCAGTGATCTCAGCCTCAATCTTTTCTTTTAGGTTTTTCGTACTTGTTTTTGCTGCTGCTAATTTGGAGTCGAGTTCGACGAGTTCTGGATATTTAACCGACTTGATCGCCTGAAACTTAGCTTCAATTGACTGAATTAAGCTATCAATTTTAATAGTGGGAGTATTTGGGTCTGTCATTGTTTATCTCCTGTCAATCTGGTTGATGATCAAGCTGATTGCCTACTCAGATACACTAAAGCTGTCTAACTATAGCGTTTCTCACATCTGTGTGGCACACTTTAGCCTTTGCTGATTAAGCTTTTCAGGATTGAGAATGTACCTCTTGTCAACAGGAAACGCTATATATTAATATTACGCTGGGTCAATCTAACTACATCTAACTTAAGGGAGCATCTCATTTATGCAAGTGAGTAATTATACTTGTCCCTAAAACTGGTTTCTAGCAAGGCTTTCAAAATAGCTTGACATAAAACCTGATTTAGGGGTTACAAAGGTGAGATGCTCCCATCTAACTTCTAACTACATATTATACAAAAACTTTCCGTATCTCACACCAAATACGCATTTTTTCAGGAAACTTTCCGTATATTACTCTCCTGTATAGCGATCGCAAGAACTTTTCCTATAACATTACAATAAGCGTGTTATGCCGAATTATTATAGGCGTTCTCAGATGTTTTGAAAATCCCACAGGGTCGTCAATACAAAATTATGTTATACTTCATCTTTATGAGAAACGGTGCAGTACCCGAATCGAATTATTGGGGAGATTTATTACCATATTTAACTTCATTTGTCAAGAAATTCGCTCATTTTTAGGTGCGATCGCTTTTTACACGATTATTCCGGTTCCGATTGCCTGGCCTGATTTCGGCAGAATTGCCCGATGGATTCCCCTAGTGGGCTTATTTTTGGGTTTAATTCTGGTTTTGCTCGATATAACTCTAGCCGGTCTGGGAATGCCCCCCTTAACTCGTGCGGTTGTCCTTGTCGGGGTTTGGGTTTATCTAACGGGAGGACTACACCTTGATGGAGTTAGTGACACGGCCGATGGTTTAGCTGTCACCGACCCCCAGCGTCGTTTAGCGGTCATGGCCGATAGTGTTACCGGGGCCTTTGGAGTCATGGCCGTGACTATGGTTTTGCTGCTAAAAATCGCCGCTTTGACTGATTTAAGCGATAATCGAGCCTTAGCTCTAATTTTAGCACCAATTTGGGGACGTTGGGGGCAAGTAATGGCGATCGCTCTTTATCCCTACCTCAAACCCACCGGCAAGGGAGCCTTTCATAAAGTGGCTTTTTGTCTGCCCTGGGACTGTGGGGGGGGAATTTGGGGGTTAATCGCCCTATTTGGCGGTATAAGGTGGGGAATAATCGCCATTAGTGCCGGAATCGCCCTCGCTCTGCTTACTGGTTACTGGTTATATCGTCGTCTTCGGGGTCACACCGGCGATACCTACGGTGCGGTGGTAGAGTGGACAGAGGCTCTATTCTTGGTTTTTTTGACAATAATTAGCTAATTTTTGCCCTCCACGGCCCGTAAACGGGTTAATTTCAGGGTAAATTTTCCTCCACCGGTTTCTCCGAAAGCTCTCACCCGAATAATATATTTACCCGACTCGGTAATGCGCGCAAAGAGGAGGGCATTAGTGCCACCATCGGGACCATCATCATTTTCCGCTACAGTGGAACCATCGGCGGCCAGGAGAATTAACACCCCATCAAAATTTTCCGATTTGAGATCGATGGCCACCTGATCGTCCTTGTCCAAATCTACGGTATAATCCCTAGCAAACCCCCCTTCGCCTGTGGGAATATCTTTGTCGGTGAGAGTATCGTTAATTTCTTTATTGAGGATGAGGGGGACGGGACTATAGATTTTTTCCGCTCGCACCGGTAAAGATTGACCGCTTAACCAGAATAAAGTGAGTAAGACGCATAAACTAGAATAGCGACCAGTCAAAGGAAATCTTGTCATAGGGGCAGATGTTCGTTTTCTCAATCTCCCTATTCTACAAAAAACTGATAACTATCAGCAGTTCGACAAAATTAAATTCACACCCCAGAAAAGGGGAACACCAGAACTGCGGAACTGCGGAAGGGAAAAATATGTGTAATTAATTTTGTTAACTATGAACATATATTCCTTGCTGGTAAAACAAGTTAAAAATCCCCCTTGGAGCAAGAGGGAAGATAAAACCCGTTTAAGGTAATTGCTGTGATCATTAATTGACAATATTTAAAAGAGATTGATTGAAAAATAAACTAGAAGTTAAAAACTTAAAGAGGGTCTTTCCCTGGGCAAAGAAGCTAAAGACTGAGTGATATTATAGGCTTGACCGCGATAGGTAACGGCTACCGGTTTCTGAATGGTTTGAACGACACCACGGTTTTTTAAATTCCGAGGGAGGGATGGGATTTTCTTGCCTCTTTTTTCTCCTCCTGTCTCCGAGTCTCCTCACCTAACGGAAGATTTTTGATTTTTGCAGGAGAGCTTTTTAACTGGCTGTTAACTTAGTCATAACTTGGATAATGTATAATCCCTATGTCAAGTGTCCGTAATAAAATTTAACCTAATCAAGGTCTGAGTATCAGTTTTGACTTTATTACTGAAAATATGAGTATTTCTCGCCGTAATTTCCTCACCTTTTTAACTGCCACTGCCGGTGTCTCTTTTTTCAGTCTGCAAGAGAAAAAATATTCCTCTCTGATTAGCAGTCCTGCGATCGCTGCCAATAGTTTCGGGTTAAACTTTGCTGCAGTCAAACTGCCGATTCCCTTAAAAATTGACGGCATGAGCGATGAAAGCCAAAAAAGTGCCTATCAAACCTATAAAGTCCTAGATGATCTCGTTCTTCCTCAAGGATTCACCTATGATGTGCTGGCACAGTGGGGAGATAAAGTGGGTGATTCCCGTTTCGGTTATAACAATGATTATCTATCTTTTATCGAAACCAGTCCGGGTCAAGGTTATCTAACCGTTAATTTTGAATATATCAGTGGTCGTACTTGGCTACAAACCTTTGAACAAGTGATTGGTAAAACCCTACCCGTCAAGGAAGTACGGGAAAAAACGAACGAAAAGGGTGAAATTGCCGCCTATCACCTGCAAGATGCCAGCTTAAAGGCAAAAATCGAGGAAATCTCCCTAGAAGGCTTAATTGATCAGGGAATTGGCGTAATTTCCCTGGCTAAAGATGCAACAGGAAAATGGCAACGTACCTATAGTAAAGCCGATCGCCGCATTACCGGTATCTCTGGACTAAAGGACGGTCAATACCTGAAAGCGACCGGTCCTGCTGTAGCAATTTTTACCAAAACCGATAAACTTGGCTACGATGACGGATTAGGGGCAAAAATTATCGGAACGTTGCAAAATTGTGCCGGGGGAACAACTCCCTGGGGGACTGTATTTAGTGCCGAGGAGAACTTTCAAGACCAAGTGACGGAGGTAGTTTTAAAAGATGGTTCCCCTTTGGATCCCGATACTACTCCCTTTATTCTCAATAGTTCGGAAGTGGATGGCCGGGGTAACGTCTTCGGGTTAGCGGGAAATAAATACGGTTGGATGGTGGAGGTGGATCCTGCCAATCCCGACGATTATGGCACAAAACACACTTGGTTAGGGCGTTTTCGCCATGAAGCGGTCGCTTTTCTCGCTCAAACGGGGCAACCCTTGGCGGTTTATTCAGGATGCGATCGCAGAGGCGGTCATGTCTATAAATTCGTTTCGGAGGGCAAAATTAGCGATATTAAGCAGAAAAATAACTCAAAACTCCTAGAAAAAGGAATGCTCTACGGGGCCAAATTCAACCCCGATAAAACCGGTTATTGGATACCCTTAAATCCCGACACGGAGATAAATCCCGTCCTACCGAGTCAAATTGCCGCTAGTCGGGGGGATGGGGTGGTAGCCTTGCCGAATCCCGAAAGAACGGTCAATGAGACTAAATTACTGCTATTTAAGGACGATGAGGAGATTCTAGCCTACAAAGCTAAATATAAGACCCTCGCGGACCTGTATGAAGGTAATGGGACGGAAAAACAGGGAGCAATTCTCATCGATGCTCATTTTGCCGCTAACGCCGTTGGGGTCACTTGTACTGGTCGCCCGGAAGATACGGAAGTGGACGAGAATGGCACTTTATATATGACCTTTACCTCTGGTAGTCCCAGTGAAGCGGAGGGAGGAGCCGATAAGGAGATATTTAAGGGGCCAAATGGCGAAATACCCTACGAATTTGGTTGGATTATCAGCTTAAGGGAAGATAATAACGATGCTGCTTCCTTAAGTTTTCGTTGGGATGTGGTCGCTTATGGAGGGGAACCGACAGAGAAAGGTGAGGGTTTTTCTAATCCCGATAACCTCGCTTTCGATAAACAGGGAAATCTCTGGATGGTTAGCGATATTTCCACGGGTGGGTTAAATCGAGAGATGAAAACTCGTTATCCCCAAGGGGTCCCGGTTAGTCAACGGGATTTATTGGGTATTTTTGGCAATAATAGCGCTTGGGTGTTTGCCAAGGGTCAAGAGCATCCCTATCCTTTTGCTATCGCTCCCATGGATGCGGAATTAACGGGATTGTACTTTACTCCCGACCAAGAGACGTTATTTTTGGCAGTACAACATCCGGGGGAAGCGGGGGGAATTCGTCGGGATTTGGCCTTTGAAAACCGCAAATTTGTCCTTAAAACCACTAATGGGCAGGAATTTGAACAAATGCGACAAGTACCCCTAGGGTCGAATTGGCCCAGTGGTCAAGTTAATCAACCTCCCCGGCCAGCAGTGGTGGCGATTCGGCGAACCGAGTCAAAATAGACTTTAAGCGAAAGTTTCCTCTTTCTTTTCTGGCCATACCGCCATTGTATCGACTTCCTAAACTATTACTTCTCTTCCCATTCCGCAAACAGGGAATCAATTCCCTTTTTCTCTTCCTCTTGCGAAACCCTTAACCCCTTGTGCGGACGGAAACCAAAATCACTGGAATACGACAGGCGATAGAAGAACCATCCCACACAGATCCAGAGTAATAGACTACAACTGGCGACCAAAAAGCCTATAGCCCCGATCCCGATCAATTGCGCCATAAATAGATCCACTCCTCCCCCGAAAAGTAACCCCCCTTTCGGCAGATCTAAATAGGTATCTGCCCAAGGAATATCTTTCGGGGCTAAACAGAAAATCCCCACGGCCAGAGTACCCCAGATACCGCAACCGAGGTGAACGGGAACGGCTCCCACCGGATCGTCGATTTCCCCTTTTTCGAGCCAAATACTAAACGGAAGAACGATCGCCCCACCGATAAAGCCGATTAGCGCCGCGCTCGGAAAATTCACGAAGGCACAGGGGGCGGTAATACTGACACAACCCGCCAGAATGCCATTAATAATAAAGGTTAGACTCGGCCTACCGGAGGATATCCAAGCGACAGTGGTGGAGGCCAGCGCGCCGAAAGCCCCGGCGATGAGTGTCGTTAGCAGGATATGAGAGATCGCGTCTGCATTGGCCGCGAGGGTAGAACCCGCATTAAAGCCGAACCAACCTAACCAGAGAATAAAGCATCCCAAGGTCGCTAGGCTCGGATTCCTGCCGAAAGTCGCCATGATTTTATTGCCGCGATAGCTGGTATTTTTGAAGGAAAGGTTTTCCCCTTGGTTCCAAGGGATATATTTTCCCGCACGAGGCCCTAACAGCCACGCCCCCGTCAAAGCCGCCCATCCTCCCACCGAGTGAACCACCGTCGAACCTGCGAAATCCCGAAACCCCAAATCGTGCAACCAGCCCCCTCCCCAAATCCAAAAACCGGCAATGGAGTAAATCAGGATAAAAAAGGCACTAAAAAGGACGAACGCCCCGAAGCGAATCCTCTCCGCCACCGCCCCCGATACGATCGTGGCGGCAGTTCCCGCGAAAGTGAGTTGAAAGAAGAATTTAGCCGTTAGAGGAATATCCGCCCAATCTAGGGAGGGAAATTGACCATTGAGTAGAAGAAAACCCGGTGTTCCGACAAATTTGCCGCCATCCCCGAACATCAGTCCGAAACCGATCAGCCAATAGACTGCGGTAGCGACGGTAAAGACGATCGTGTGTTTGGCGAGGACGGTGGTCGCATTTTTACTCTGGCAAAAGCCCGTCTCTAGCATGGCGAAGCCGCAGTTCATGAAGAAGACGAGACTACCCGTCAGTAACACCCAGATCGTATTTTGACCGCGGGTTAACTGCGCCACTTGCTCGGATAATCCGAGATCTTGAGCCATTACCGCCGATATACCGATGCTCAGGCTCAAAGTAGTACAGAATAAACCGATGTATTGAAAATTCCGTCTATTTTTAGCAATCAATCCTTGAGATAGCCTTTTTATTCTGTAAAATCGCATAGCTACAATGGGTAAATTGCATTACTAGGAAGAGAGTGCTTACAAGAGAAATGTAGGTATTATATAAGAGTAAGCGAATGAACGAGTGATTTTCCATGTATGAAAACTAGATCACATCATAGATCGGTAAAATCGCAAGATGTTCTTGATAATACAACCTTGACTATCTGAATCTATGGCATTATGTATCAATCCCATCTGTCCCCGGCCGGAGAACTCCGAAGATGGGAGTGTCTGCGAGGCTTGCAGTTCCGACTTGCTACTAAATGATAGATATCGGGTGACGAACGTACTACACCAGAGGGAGGACAGGGTAACTACCCTTTACGATGTGGTGGATGTGAAGGATCAAGACACTCCCAAGGTTCTCAAAGTTCTCTACACAAAGAACCCGGACACGATTTCTCGGTTCGATCGAGAGGCAGATTTATTAAAAAATTACCGGATCGAGGGACTTCCTCAAGTAGAACAGGGCGGATATTTTCCGATCGAGTTTCCCAATAATCCTATTCCCGCCAACTGTCTAGTGATGGAGAAAATCCCAGGACTGAACTTAGAGCAGTGGCTAAAACAGCACGGGGCGATCGATGAAAGGCGGGCGATCGACTGGTTAAAACAACTAACTACTATTTTAGAAAGACTACATTCTAATAATTTCATCCATCGCGATATTAAACCTTCTAATATTATGTACCGCAATAGCGATAACAGGATATTTCTAATCGATCTAGGTGCGGTTCGTTTAATTAATCAAAATATAGACGAGCAAACTACGACAACGATCGGGAGCTTCCCCTATATGGCTCCCGAACAGTACAAGGGAAAAGCCGATTTCAAATCCGATTTTTACGCTCTCGGGCGTACTTTCGTCCATCTTCTAACCAACAAGAATCCCTCTCAAATCGAACAAGATACTCAAGAAAAGTCACTATGGCGTGCAGAATCTACACCCGTATCGGATCAATTTGCCACCTTAATCGATAGTCTTTTAGAGCGAAAACTTAACGGGCGGCCCGGAAATACAAAGGATATATTGAAACGAATTCAAGTCATTGAAGATAAGGTTAATTCACAGGAAAACTCTCGTTCTATATTTCAAAAAGTAGTCTTGGGGGTCATGGTATTAGGGGTTTTAGTTTTCGGATATTTCGCGATCAAGTCCGATCCTTCTTCAACTAATCCTAATACTAGCAATGACAACCAATGCAGGATTAGAAAAGATGGCAAACAGGATAGCAATGCCCTAGCTAGAGATGCCCAAAAAGCGATTAATGCCGCTAAAGCACAGGATAGTCCCTATCCTATCATCCAAGAATACTCGAATGTTATTCTCGATCCCAAGCAATTTGGTTGTACCGTGCGCGTGGAAATCCTCAGAAAACGAGACCAGATCATCCTCCCAGAACTGGCGGAGAAACTAGAGCAAGTTATCCGAGAGAGTGTTAATAATAGTGTTAAAGACGCGATAAAAGTTGACATCGTTCCTCTCTATCTCGATTAAAGTCCTCGAACGTAGGATTGAATCAAATTCGGAAGAATAAAGCCCGAATCCCTGCTTTCGACGAACGATCGCTTTCTCAAAGAATCAACCGCGTCCGTCAGTCCGGGTTTATCGAACCTCGATCGTAATTCCGAGACAGAAATCGCTCCCTCTTCCCTCGCCAAAACCTCCAATATCTCCCGCTCGATTTCCGAAAGCCGTTGCCACTGCACCTCGATCATCTCCTTAATATCGCTAAAATTTATCGTCCCAGCTTGTAAAAACTCCGCAATATTACCACCGAAGATATCGACGATTCTAGCCAAAGCAAGCTTAAGAAAAAAAGGATTACCCCGATACAGTTCGATAAAATCCCGAATCTCCCTCTCTGTTCCTTGTCCTCCCTCCTTATTCACCATCTCCCTAGCCGATAGTTCGTCGAGTCCTCCCAAGAACAGAGACTTTACTGTATTCTGCCGCTTTTCTAGAAAATCGATATCTTTGGGTTTCTCCCGACTCATCAACACTAAACAACTTTTATGCGGTGCTTCTCCCATCCGTCTCAATAGCTTTTCGTAGTCTTGAAATTCCTCTCGATATCTCCCGCTTAAATTATCGCTTTGTAAAATTTCCTCGCCGTCATCCAATAACAAAAGACACCGATGATAGGTCATTCGATCGATTAGCCTAGCCAAACGGATATCGATACTGTCGGGTAACTCCCGGCGGGGAGAATTTGTCAAAATCTCTAACCAATCCCCCAAAAGTTCCGTAAGGGGAGAAACCTGTTTAAGGGAACGATAGATGAGGTAATCGAAGTCTCCCTCGATCCCCTGCGCTAGTTCCACCGCGAGAGCGGTTTTTCCCATCCCTGCCATCCCAAAAACCGTAATTAAACGGCATTTGTCACCGATGATCCACCGTTTGATCTCGGCGAGTTCTTCCGTACGCCCGCAGAAAAAATCCGCCTCCGTCACCCCTCCCCAGTCCTTCCGATCAATTTCCCCTTTCCCGAAGTTTTCTTCTAGCAATGCTATCTCTTGCCAGTTTAAACCTAATTTATCGCAAATTGTCGTAAAATTCTCATGACTAATCGGCTTACCTGTGAAAAATTTGGTAACGGTCGCTCTAGCCAAAGGAATCAATTCGGCGAAGGTACTTTTATTCGAGTATCTCTTTTGTTTAAGAGCGAGTTCGGCTTTAGGGATGTATTCGGGATTGATTTTCAGCGATCTAGACATGGAAGATGACTCAAGTTATGTAACTATAATAACATGACTTATTCAAAACTTATTCAAAACTTATTCAAAACTTATCGATATAAGCTTTTAAATTATTCAAAACTTACTTTATAGGCATAAACTGTTGCAACAAAAGAACTATAATATAGGAGTGTAATCGAAATAAAGGGACAAAATCATGATCCCCGTCACTAGTCAAGAATTAAAACGAAATATTCAAGAAGCTTTGGAGGCAGGAGTCCCGAAATCGAGGATCGAGCGAATGAAGGACTATCTAAATAAACTCGAATCTGGAGTGTTCGCCAGTCAGAAGAGTACGGGGGTAGCCTATCGGGAAATAGTTCGCGACGGCAAAAATATAATCGAGATGGCGAGCGCTCCCATCCTGCCGGAAGATCCAGAGAAAGACGCATTTGATGAATTAGATGACGGGCAACAGCCAACTATCTTTGACCCTTCAAGCAAGAAAAAATAATGTCTTACAACACATATAATATAACCTAGTCTATAATGTTGGGCTAGGTTATATTATTAGAATAGTCAGTTAAGAATCTACGAAAATCACGTTGCGATGCCTACGATAAAAGACTTTAGTAAACAATATACTCTAGACGAATTAGAATCACTATCGGATTTTGTCGAGCAGGAACTTCGTCTTTCGTCACCAGTCGAGTTAGCCTGGTTGGATGTAATAGAAATTAGGAATTTGGGACTAAATACCAATGGTGATTGGTACGGGCAATATGATGGACAGACATTTAAAGCGATAATTCGCCTTAACTCTCTCGTTTTAGGTACGATCGAGCAATTAAAACGAACCTTAGCCCACGAATACGGCCATCACTGGACTCTATCCTATCTCGCTGTTGTTCACAGCCTACAAGTTTATGATGAGAGGCTGCCCCGAACCTATTACAAGATACGCCGTTTGAGCGAAGAGCATTGCGTTTATACTCCCGAACAGAGTAAAGCTTCTTATGAAGATTGGATGAGATGCGATAAGGAAATTATCGCCGAGGATTATCGGGTTCTATTTAGTCCTCATCCTCACAATCAAGATCATCGAATGGTAGGGAATTTGCCGTTGATTAGGCTCTCGACCCATCCATCTATCGGGGAACAAGCTTTAAACATCTGGAGATCGATCCAAAATTTATTTTACACCGTATTCAACCTAGGGATCAGCCATCCCGATGATCGAGTTGAGGAATATATCAGGAATCTCCCCACTACTCCATAGTATTGGATTTTAGCAAAGCTTGATGATTTTCCTCTGTATTCTCGCTGTGCAACATCCGGGAGAAGCGGGGGGAATTCGTCGGGATTTGGCCTTTGAAAACCGCAAATTTGCCCTGAAAACCACTAATGGGCAGGAATTTGAACAAATGCGACAAGTACCCCTAGGGTCGAATTGGCTCAGTGGTCAAGTTAATCAACCTCCCCGGCCAGCAGTGGTGGCGATTCGGCGAACCGAGTCAAAATCTGGATAATACATTTGTTTTAGATTATCGGTTTCCCTTCAGGATTTCCGAAAAACAAAAAAGGGGTCTTAGCCCCTTTTTTCCGGATTAGTTAGTTATTTTTTCGGCGATAACATCATCATCATGTTACGACCTTCTTTTTTTGGCGCTTGCTGTACCTCAGCCACATCCTGTAAATCTTTGGCCATGCGCGCCAGTAATTCTTCCGCTAGGTTAGAGTGTTGAATTTCCCGGCCTCGGAAGGTAATCGTCGCTTTTACCTTATCTCCCGCTTTTAAAAAACGTTGCGCTTGGTTGACTCGCACGTTGTAGTCATGCTCATCGATTTTATAGCGCATTTTAACTTCTTTTATATCGGCTGTATGCTGTTTTTTCTTGGCCTCACGGGCTTTTTTCTCCTGTTCAAACTTGTACTTGCCATAGTCCATAATCCGGCAAACGGGAGGATTTGCCGTTTCACTGACGAGGACGAGATCAAGTTCCTTTTCTTCGGCCACGCGCAAAGCTTCGGCAGGAGTAATAATTCCTAGTTGAGAGCCGTCGCTATCGATAACGCGGATTTCGGGAAAGCGGATTCTTTCGTTAATTTGGGGGAGATCGCGAGTAGTGCGTCTTTTATCTATCACAGGCGTTCTGGGTTATCTCTATTCTAGTTAGTTAATCGGGTGGAGTTTACAAAATGATTTACTTGCTATTCTACCTACTCGATCGAGTTTCTTGGCCAATTGTTAAGTTTTCTTGCAATGTTAATTTTTAGCCGCCGGTCGTCAGCCGCCGGCCGTCAGCCAGATAAGCTGTTGTGCATGGGCCTTGTTAGACTAAGACCCTATACTCTCAGGAATCGATCGGTAAGGTGCGCTCTCCCTCGTTGCAGCAGGGAACGCACCCGACAAAATCGGCGGCATCGGAGCGCTCCGATTCGGTAAAAGTAGTGGTCGCTTCGGTTCCTTAGTCAACCGCACCAAAACCTCAAGTTTGTCAAGTTTATTGCGGAGCCATTTATATATAGATTTCTCTGCACCACTTTTTTATACTAACTATTGATTAGGCGACTTACCATCTCTACCATTCCATATATGTTTAAATTTTTAATCTCTTCCTGAATTTGATCGATTGAACTTTGAGAATCATCACTACAGTAAGCCAATTGAACTTTCTTTCCCTGCGGATCGGTTAATAGGGTGATCAAGTCTCGATCGCTCGACACCTGATAATCTATATAGATGCCTTGTCTATCTTTGGTGGGATTGAATTTACATAAATAATAGTTATCCTGTTTACGTTTGTCCGATGCTTGTTTAGCCAACAATTTTTCGATTAACAAACAATCGGATTCTTGATGTTGCTCGTCGTGAATATAATTTATTTTGCTTAAATCCGCTTTACTATAAGTCTTGGAAACATAAGGATAAAGCTCCGCTTTAAAATTATACTGGATAGGTAAAATAATAAATCCTTTCTCCGCTTCCTTGTTGATCGCCTTTTGAGGAATATTGGCATTATAGGGAGTTAATAGGATAGCTTGTAATTTATATTTGAGTTTCGTGGTGGCATGAGCGGCAATTTCTTGTTTTAAAATATCTCTAAAAGTTGTAATTTGTTCGATACCTGTACTCGTGGAATTTTTATTAGTTCCCTTCATCTCGATAATAGTCAGCAAAAATAAACCATTTTGAATAAAAAGAGATAAATAATCAGGTCTTTTCTGATTTTGATCTCTAACGAGAGGATCCTCCCGACGATCAATTTTAAATAGAATACAAACAGAATTTTCTTCTGATTTGGTAATCCGAAAGCTGACACCGCTTTCGGGTGGAGCGATCCGAGCGGGTACGGTACAGAAAATAAGCAGATTTTCTAAAAAGTTAAATTTTTGCCAATCGAGTTTATTCTTCTTCTGAGGAACATCCTTCTTCGGTTTCTTGGTTTTGTTGTCCTGCTTCATAAATTGCAAAAAACTTTTGTTGAATATCAACTGATACATCGCTGAGAGTATCCCAACGAATACCATATTCAGGGTCGTGTAAAGAAAGTAATTGATTATTTTTCATTTCATAGGCGCTAACCTGTTCCATTTTAAGAAAAGCTCGGCTATCTTGCAGATAAAGCAATTTAGCTTGTTCGGCTAAAAGTTCTGGATTTTGGTGATTACCATTAACGATATTGTTAAGATGAGCCATCAAATAGGGGCTATGAGTCGTCAATAAAATTCTAACTCCTAAATTGACTAAAATCGCTAAAGATTCTAACAATTTTACCTGAGATTCTGGATGTAAGTTCATTTCAGGCTCATCGATCACCAGAAAATCCCCCGATTTTGCTCGATAGCGTAAATAGAGTAAAAGCGGGGCTAATTGTTTAATAGACGAGGAAGCATTATAAAGATCGATCTCTAAACTTCTTTTTACCGAAACTTTAATTTCTCTACCTCCGATTTTAGTCTTTTTAAAGATTGTTTTATTGTTATTTTGAATATACTTTTCAATTTGATCAGCTAATTTTTGAAAATCATTTTTGTTTTTGGCAATGGGATCGGGCTTATTTTCTAGTTCTATGTCAGTTAAAAAATCTAAAAAATCCTCTACTGGTTGAGGATAGCGAATATCTCCCTGTTCTTTCAGTAACTCTAACTGTCTATCTCGATTAATACGTCTATTAATACGTCCTTGTGTCAATAGCTCTCTCTGATTCCCTTTAAGTAGCTTATATCTTCTATTGCCCAGCATTTTATAGGTATTTATAAAAGCGTTTCTTTCGGCGGGTAAAGGAAGTGCGTCGGAAAATGAAAATTTTACAACAGCAGCAACAAAATTAAGAAAAAATATGTCTTTATAATTATCAATTTTATCTTCTTTTTCTTGATAAAATAAAATCTCATTATTGTTCTCGCTTCGCTCGATTTTTTTTATTCTATGTAAAGCCAATGACCCGCGATATTCAATTGTATCCGCTAAAACTTTTTCTATAGCTGTTTTAATATCATCTTCGGAAATTTCGATACTGAATTTCGTTTTTTCAAAAATCTTGCCGCTAGAATCTTGGAAAAAAGATTGTAGTTTTATCCCGCTAAATTGAGATGCGGACTTTTGAACAATTTCGGATATAACATCATAAAAACGTCGGTCTATTTTTAAAGACCAATGATCGGCTTGATTTGTAAATTCTATTTTTTCTAAAATTTCACGAGAAAAATAAAAGCCGTCAAGCTGATTAATCCATAACCCATAAATCGAGTAGGCGATATAAGTTTTATTAGAATTATTCGGGCCAATAATAACGGTTAGAGGCCGAAGATCCACTTCCGCCTCTTTAATACTACCTAAATTCCAGAGTTTGATTTTCATCATAAAAACGAACACTCCGAATACAGACCCTTATTTTACCCGATTCGTACTCGCTTGCGCCGATTCTTTAGTTTTATCTTCAAACGCGACCATGATCGAGAAACGAATAGCGATCGCTTTCTGAGAAAAGATCGATCGCCAACCGACAATCCAAAACGCTGTCATTACCTTTCTAAAGCAACAAGCTAGTGGCTAGTTGATAACTGAAAGCTCCTTAAATATCTAACCTTTGGTAGATGCTATTAAGATGATTTAGGTGCTGCTGGGGATCAAAGCAACTTTCGATCTCGTCGGGGGATAAAATAGCGGTAACTTGCTCATCTTGACTGATAAAAGCTTTAAAATTGCCGTTATCGGTGTTCCAAGCGCGATGGGCGTTTTCTTGGACGATTTTATAGGCACATTCTCGGCTAATTCCCTTACTCACTAAAGTTAAAAGAACTCTTTGACTGAAAATCACGCCACCGTAAACATTCATATTCCGCTTCATGTTTTCGGGATATACCAGCAGATTTTTGACTAAATCGGTGATTTCCTTGAGCATAAAGTGGGTCAAAATGCAAACATCCGGCAGCATTACCCGTTCTACGGAACTATGGGAAATATCTCTTTCGTGCCAGAGGGCGATATTTTCTAAGGCGGAAACGCTATGACTACGGATAATTCTCGCCATTCCCGTTAAGCGTTCTGAGCGGATGGGATTACGTTTATGGGGCATAGCTGAGGAGCCTTTTTGTCCTTTGGAAAAGTATTCTTCCACTTCTAGGACATCGGTTCTTTGCAGGTTGCGAATCTCCACGGCAAAACGTTCGATCGAGGCCGCTAATAAGGCTAATTGTTGCACATAATCGGCGTGTCGATCGCGGGAGATCACTTGAGTGGAAGCGGTATCCGGTTCTAATCCTAACTTCTGACAGGTTAACGCCTCAATTTTCGGGTCAATATTGGCATAGGTTCCCACTGCACCGGATATTTTACCGATGGCGATGTCTTGGCGCAAGCGAATTAAACGATCGCGTCCCCGTAGCACTTCCGCTAACCATCCCGCTAGTTTAAAGCCAAAGGTGATCGGTTCGGCGTGAATGCCGTGGGAACGTCCTACCATGACTGTATAACGGTGTTCTTGGGCGCGATAGCGCAGGGCTTGAATAAAATCTTCTAATTGTTCTAAAATCAGGTTTAAACTGGCGACTAATTGTAAAGACAGGGCAGTATCTAGTACATCGGAACTGGTTAAACCCAAATGAATATAACGCCCCGGCTCGCCCACATATTCATTAACATTTGTTAAAAAGGCGATGACATCGTGGCGTACTTCTGCCTCTATTTCTAAAATGCGATCGGGATCAAAATTAGCTTTTGCCTTAATTTCTGCCACTGCATCCCCGGGAATATAGCCTAATTCTGCCTGCGCTTCACAGACGGCTATCTCTACCTCTAGCCATGTTTGATATTTATATCTATCCGTCCACAAATTCCCCATTGCAGGGAGAGTATAACGCTCGATCACTATTAATTCTTCCAAGACAACCGTTTAATTGTATCGGATCGGGGCAAGTCTGGGAATAGGCAAGGAGCAGCGGGGAGCTTTGTTTTCCCCACTCCCTTTTTACCGGTTAGTGTTTTAGGTTCGATCCCCCCTGCCCCCCTTGATAAGGCTATCCATTAGTCAGATCTTTCTTAACAAAAAGAGAAGAAACTTAAAAAAAGGGGAAACGATTGATAGGTATAGTTTTGAAAGAAGGAATTAAGGTGGAGGTAAGCAAAAAAATGGAGAAATGGGCAGCCCAAGAATTAC
>NZ_JADBTZ010000440.1:0-4023 GCF_020245885.1 Microcystis sp. M165S2
ACTTTCTAGGAAATAAGGTGGAACATGAGATTTTTTCGACTTGTTCAAAGTGGCCGGAGGGCATTCGGACACTCAAAATGGACGGGTCGGAAAGCGTAAGACTTCTGTTAAAGAAGCAGCATCCCGTGAAGCGTCAACCCCGTTCAGCGACCACCCTAAAAAAGTGGCGTGGTGAGGAATCGCCGTCCGTTTTACGGCGGCGAGGATGTCAACTTGTTTAATCTAGCCTGAATCGAACTCCTACCCCCTTGCTTCAAGCCATGCTCGCATTTTACCCGGATTGTTCAATCCGTAGGGATCGACGAGTTTTTTAAATTCTAGTTGCAGGGGATTAATCTGTCTGCTGCCGCCATCTTCCATGATATAAGTGTGAGGATTGGCAATGGCTGCCCCCTGTTGTTCATAGATAGCAATAATCTCATTTAATCGAGTTTCTGTGGTAAATTCTAGCAAGGGAAGACCGGCGGGAATAACTTTACCTTGAAATTTCAAAAATTCTAGGTGAATCATTATTTCCTTCCCAAAATAATTATAGAGTTTCTCTACCGTAGCTAGATTAAAATAAAAAGCTTGTAGATAAGTTATTTTGGGGTTAAAACTACGCGCATGGAGAGTGGTATGATTCCAAGTAAATTCTAAGATACTGTTGCCTTTTTGGGTTTCTTCTGGCGTTTTATAGTAAGTAAGTTCACCATTATATTCTTGAATTAAAGACTCTAATGCAACTCGATCACCTGCCGATACTATTAACAAAACTGCCGCTTTTCCTGTGGTTAAATAATCCTTAAGAGCAGTAAAATAAGCGGGAATTGGCCAAGAGTGAACACTAACCATTTTCTTGACAATGCCATCACTATCACTGAGAGCTTGACCGAATTTAGCGGCGGTGATAAAATCGGCAAAAGTAACGATAAATTCTGCCCAAGGATAACAGGGAGCGAGGGCTATTTCTAACTCGGTAATAATGCCATTTGTTCCGTAGGCATGATTGACTTTTTCTACCTCATCCCCCCGTAGTTCGATAATTTTTGGTTCCGCTTCTAGGGTGACTAATTGCACTGCTTGCAGATTGCCCCTATCCTTTAATTGTCCATAATTAATTGAACCCATTCCCACACTGCCACCCCCGATAAAACCGCCAATTGTCGCCGTCCGATAGGTAGAGGGAGCCATTCTTAATTCCCAACCGATTTCGCGAGCTTGTTTATCAAAAAATGCCATTTTTACCCCCGCTTCTACCCGGGCTGTACCCGGTTCGATCGAGATAATTTTTGTTAGTTTGGTTGTATCTAAAATTACTCCTCCCTGCAAGGGAACACATTGACCATAATTACCTGTACCCGCACCTCTAACTGTTAAAGGAATTTGGTATTTAACGCAGGTTTTAGCGATGTCGATAACTTCTTGGCTATTCTGGGGACGAATGACTAAATCAGCCCGTTTATCTCGCAGTTGTGCCTCTAAAATGGGACTAAAATGATAATAATCTAAGGAAAGTTTCGCCACTTGCCCCGGATCGGTGATAATTTCCAGATAGGAAAGTTCTTGAATGAGATTTTGACAGTTAGATTTCATGGTTAGGTAGGGTTTGCTGAAAAAGTGTATTGGTGGGGTTAGGATTCAGGATTCAGGATTCAGGATTCAGTCCCGATGAAAAGATTTTCACCACCAGAGATGAAATAGGTTTCCTTCCCTACATCCCACACCTCACATCCTACACCCCACACCCTACACCCCAAGCTGCGATCGCCCCATAAGGAAAAATTAAAAACCGATCGCCTAGGCGGTCGGTTTTACTAAGAACTATAAACTTTTATTAACTTTGTTTGCTGAGAAACTGTTGAGCTTGTCTAATAGCGGCAGCGCCGATATTGAAGAAAGCCCAGCCAGCAGCGATAAGCAAAGGGGTTAAAACGATTAACACTCTCCAGTCCATAGATTTCGTTCTCCTCGATCGGTGCTTAAAAGATTGTTACTTGATTCTCATCTTATATTTATACCCTAATCCGCCCGTTTTGGGAATCCAGTATCAGTAGCTTTTCCCCCATGAACGAGGGCAAGTTTAGCATAGCGCTCGGCGTGTTCGATCAACTCTTGAGCCTCCTGTGGCGACACTTCCCGGACGCGTTTAGCAGGAATGCCCACCACTAAAGATCGCGGTGGTATATCTTTTGTGACGATACTACCCGCCCCGACAATACTACCCGCCCCGACGCGCACACCATCGAGAATCACTGCCCCAATGCCGATTAAACAACCGCGTTCAATATGGGCTGCGTGAATTACCGCCCGATGCCCGATGGTGACATAATCTTCAAGGATAGTAATTTTGCCCGGATCTCCGTGTAGGATCGCCCCATCTTGGATATTAGTATAAGCCCCAATTTCGATGCGTTCCACGTCGGCGCGCAATACCGCCCCATACCAAACACTCACCCCCACAGCTAGGGAAATATCGCCCATTACCGTGGCATTAGGGGCGATAAAAGCCGCTTGACTGACATCGACAATCGGCCAGAAATTAGAAGTTGATCTTAAGTTATCTAAAGACATGAAAGGAACTGCACTAAAGTCGAAAGAGAATACCCGTCCAATTTGGTTGGGTATAATATGGATAGGATTATTGGTACAAAGATAGCAATTTTTAGTTTAGGTTCTTCCATGATCAATGCAAGTTTACAATACCCTGTTTTTGGCCCCGATATCCATTGTCCTCACTGTCGGCAGCTAATCCCCGCCCTCACTTTGACGGATACCTATTTGTGTCCGCGCCATGGGGCTTTTGAAGCCGATCCCAAAACGGGAGAGTTGGTTCACTTGCAGTCAGGACGGCATTGGCGACTCTGGAATGGTGAGTGGTATCGTCAACACACTCACCCGGATGGTATTCGTTTTGAGATTCACGAAGCACTCGATCGCCTCTATACTCAAGGATTTAAGGCGACTAAAGTAATTATTGCCAACCGTTATCGCGATTTAGTTAGTTCCTACCTAGAACGTAACACCGCTTGGCGGGGTAATGGACCGGGTGAAGCCGCTATTCCCCGTCTCTACGGTTTACCAGTAGAATTTAGCCCCGATGCTCCCGATGAACCCTGTTGGGATGTAATTAATTTTGATCTGGAAAAAGAACCGGGGGTTCCCAAACGTTATCCCTATTTTCGTCTTTTTGACTGATTACTGATCACTGAAAATGCACCATGCTTCTATTCGTACCGCTAATATCCATCGGGCGATCGCTTTTTACCAACTTCTCGGTTTTACCCTAGAGGAAAGATTCACCACGGGTTATACTTTGGCCTGTTGGCTAACGGGGTTAAACGGACGCATCGAATTAATCCAAATTCCTCAACCGAAACCCGCCCCCGATGCCTTTAGTGATCAGCATTATGTGGGTTATTATCACTTGTCTTTTGACCTAACAGAAAATGTCAGCAACTTACCAGAATGGTTAGAAAAATTAACAAATAACTTTCAGCAAGCTCATCAAGAGGATGCCGATTTATATCAACCTTTAAACATTCTTTTGCCACCCCAACAACAGATGATCGGCGATCATGTCTATGAAGTCACCTTTATTGCCGATACAGACGGGCTACCCCTGGAATTTATCCGTCGTTTAACGCCGAAATCAGCGACCAAGGTATTGTAAAGTTTCAATACAAATATAGTCAGATATAGTCAGGCATGGTAATATATAGACAGGAAACTATCAGACTAGGCAAAAAAAACAGGAATAAGTTATCGAACGGCTTGGAGGTGGTGGAAACAAGGGAATTTAACAGGCTATCAATTGCCTTCGGGTACAACTATCATAACGGATGACAACCCCTCAAAACCCGACGCTGAGTTAAAAGGCAACGGATAACAATGTTAGTAGCAGAAAGACACATTATCAAGAAAGGACATAGATTTTGGGCGGAGATAGATAATTTATCTTGGCAGTCTAAAAATCTCTACAACTCAGCCAATTATTTAATCCGACAAAACTTCATTTATGGTCATGGCTATTTGACCTATAAT
>NZ_JADBTZ010000441.1:0-5018 GCF_020245885.1 Microcystis sp. M165S2
TCTGCTCTTTCTTCTTCTTTAAGAGCTTTTTGTAAGTTTTTCTTTTCTTCTAAATCTAGGAAATCTTTAGCTGGCATAAGTAGAATTTTTCTCAAGTTACTATTTCTATTTTAGGTGGTTTAAGTGCGTTTTAGCTTATTATACACGATCTGGCAGAGCCAGTGCTACGCTCCCACCACTCCACCCTCAGCCCGATCGCGCCTACCCCGCGAACTGGCGGATAATTCTCGCGACTTCCTTGAAATTTGGTGAGTTATAGGACTTGGTTTCTTTCTAGAATGCGTTCCACAAAATCTCGATCTCGCGCTCGATTACGGTGATAATTTGTAAAATATTTCTAGATTCGCTTGGTTGAACGTTTAACTCGTCTCCCACATGGACATGATCGGGAAAATTGGCTAGATCGGGAAAATGTTCCACGTTATCCCAGCGTTTTCTTAACTTCTGTTTGCTTGCGTCCATCCATTGATAGCGATAGCTTATCGTAACGATGCGTTGATCGATCGAGGTAAAAGCTTCAGCAATTTCTAAAAAATCTCCGTTCGTTAAAAGGACTCTCGCTCGGAAATAGCCTCGATCGAATAAAATTCTTTCATCGACAATCGTAAAAGACTTGACGATCGAACTCTCAGATAATTTCCTTTTAACTAGGGGAATATAATCGGCTATCTCCATCTAATTTGATCGTAAACTTATCTCTTTTCTAGCTGCCAATAGCATTTCATAATAAACATTCCACTCGAAATAATCCATATCGTCCCCTAGCTCACCGGAACGAAATCTAGGATAGAATTCTTCCGAACTCATGCGATATTGATTTTCGTATTGCTTGACACGGTTTTCTAAATCCAAAATTTGAGCGTTAATCTGCAAATTTTCCCGTTGTTCGCTCTCAATTTTTCGATTCAGTAACTCTCTTTCTTCCTCGGAGAGAGAGAGAATAATTCGTGCGAGAGAATCAATCAGTTGGGTATTCATTATCGTTAAAATCCGAGATAGGATTATACTAAATCCAGTTATTAAAGACTGATTATCTATTCCTCCTACCCCCCCGATGTCGGGGGGCAGGGGGGGTTGCCTCTTGCCTCTTGCCTATCCTGATAGGTAGCCTATACTCAACGGATTTAGGATTATTTCCCCTGAGAACTGTAGCAGATTCGATCGAGAACCGCTGCCATGACTGCTAGGAAATAATGGATGGATGAGGCTGCACCTATCCACCCTAAATGTCTAAATCTGCGGGGCTAAATTTCTTGTGAATCTGAGGAAAACCTAACTGTTTAATCACTTGATGTTTGCGTTCTTCCTCAAGGGATGACAACTGATGATAATTAACCCAGTGAATACAGTTAACCGGACAAGTCTCGATCGCTTCTTGAATAATTTCTTCCTCGTCACCGTCCTGATTATAGACACGAGAGCGACCGTATTCACCTTCAATAAAAAAGGTATTGGGGGCAACGTGGGCGCAGTGTTTACAACCGATACAAGTGACCTCATCGACGTAAACCGCTTTCTGGCGCAGTAAACCGCCCAATTCAGGTTCAAAACCGGTGCGATCGGGGGAATCTCTTAGGAATCCCCCCAACTCTGGTTCAAAACCAGAGCGTTCGGGAGAAAAATCAGCCATTAGGCACTCCAACGTTGTACCACTAGACGAATAGAACCATCAGTATTTTTTTCCTGTGCTGCCACCTGAAAACCCTGTTTAGCAGTTTCTGCCAGAATGGTGTGGTAGGCATAACCTTGATTTACTTTTCTTAAAAATCCTTCTACGGTTAGGGGTTGTTGCCAGTATTGCAAATCGGCAACTAACTCGTACTCGTTACCATTCCAGCGAAAACCGATATCGTAATTGTTATCTTGTTCAATTACCACCTCTGCGGTTAAAGTTTGACCTTGATAACCTTTGACAGGGTGAGAACCCTCTTTCCATTCCATACCCATATCCGTTAGGGCGGCTTTTAGGTAGGATAGATCGCGGATTTTGGTTTTGATATTGCTAAAGTGTGACATGGTTTTTCAGTGGCTTAAATAATGGGATTGGGAAAGATGAAAAATTACCAGTCGCTAAAAGTGGCTTTGTTGCTGACTTTCTCTGACTGGCTGACGGTTTGATGGTAATAATCCGAGGTTTTCTCTTGAGACATCAGCTGCCCGAGTTGTGCCTCGATCGCCGCCGTCACCTCTTGACAAGATGAACCGACTATGCCTGTCACCTTTTCCATGACGCGACCATCGGGATAGATAATAAACTCTAGGCTTTCCATGCTCATAGCTCTTCTCAGCGTGATCTGGGGTTTGCAAAGCTCCCTATCGTTTTAATTTACGATAGTTTGCTAATCGTAGCAATCTGGTTAAAATTTTAGCAAAACTTTATATTATCTCAGCCAACCACTTTCATTTTTTGTAAGTTTCCCGTAACTTTTCTTCATCGTCAAGGGCGAACCTTGACCGAGGAGGCATAATTTAACAAAACTACACAAAAAAGACGACCTGAAGCGATAAATTGAAAATAAAGGAGATGCAACGGCGAACCACGACCGCCGAGATCATAGAATTTTGTCTATAGGAATCAGAACAAAATGAATAAACAAATAGCCAGCGATCGCATTCGGATCGGTGTTTTAGGTTTTGGTGGTTTAGGACAGGCTGCCGCTAGAATTCTCGCCCCCAAACAGGAAATGCTTTGGACTGCCGCCGCCGATAAAGCCGGTTTTGCATACCACAAAGACGGTCTAGATGTCAATACCTGTAACAAAATTTATCATGACCGGGGTTCGATCGGTTATCTGGAAAATTACGGCAGTCTCAGCGAGAACAGTATCGAGGAATTAATCAAAACTGCCGACGTAGAAGGCTATTTTCTCGCCTTACCGAATTTACCTAACAATTTCATGGCCGATATCGCTAAAACTTTCATTCGCTTAGGTTGGCGCGGAGTTTTAGTCGATGCCCTCAAACGCACCAGCGCCATGGAACAAATCTTAGCACTACAAGCAGACCTAGAAGCCGCCGGCATCACCTACATGACGGGCTGCGGTGCTACCCCCGGACTGTTAACTGCGGCTGCTGCCCTAGCTGCCCAGAGTTATGGGGAGATTCATAGCGTTAAAATTACCTTTGGCGTGGGAATCGCCAACTGGGAGGCTTATCGTGCCACTATTCGCGAAGATATCGCCCATTTACCCGGTTACGACCCAGAAACGGCGCACCGGATGAGTGATGCGGAAGTGGAAATGCTGTTAAATAAAACCAATGGCATTCTCAGCCTCGAAAATATGGAACACGCAGACGATATTATGCTGGAATTAGCCGGAATTTGTGGACGCGATCGGGTTTCCGTCGGGGGTGTGGTGGATACGCGCAACCCGAAAAAGCCCTTGAGTACCAATGTTAAAGTCACGGGGCGGACTTTTGAAGGCAAAATTTCCACCCATACCTTCACTTTGGGTGATGAAACCAGTATGGCGGCTAATGTCTGCGGGCCAGCTTTTGGTTATCTGAAAGCGGGGGTTTCCCTACATCGTCGCGGTATCTACGGATTATGGACAGCAGCGGAGATTATGCCGCAATTTGTGCGCTAGGGGTTTCTCTGCCGTAAAATACCTAAAACTTTCGGGAAAATAGCGGGTAAGGGGGCGATCGCTTCTAGGCTCTCTCCCGTGACCGGATGTACTAAAATTAAACGATGGGCATGGAGTAATTGCCCGGGTAGATTAATCCCGATGGAACGACCTGAACTATAGAGGGGATCCCCAAGAATCGGATGACCGATTTGGCTGCTATGAACGCGAATTTGATGAGTTCTGCCAGTTTCTAGGCGAAATTCCATTAAGGTGTAGTTGCCCAGTCTTTCCTTGACTTGCCAGTGAGTGACGGCATTTCTACCTCCTTTTTCCACGGCAATAATCGCCATCTTTTGGCGATCGCTGCGGTGACGACCGATCGGCAGATCAATTGTACCTGTCTCCGTTTTGGGGACACCGTGGACGAGGGCGATGTATTCCCGGCGGGCAGTTTTGGTTTTTAATTGTGCCTGTAGGTGTTGATGGGCCTGGTCGGTTTTGGCAATAACGATCGCACCCGTGGTATCCTTATCTAAGCGGTGGACTATACCAGGGCGTTGAATTCCACCAATTCCGGCTAAATTCGGGCAGTGATGCAGTAAAGCGTTGACCAAGGTTCCCGATTCGTGGCCGGGAGCCGGATGAACCACTAAATCGGCAGGTTTATTGATAATAATCAGATATTCGTCTTCGTAAAGAATATCAAGCTCGATCGCCTCGGCGGTTAATTCCAGGGGTTGACTGTCGGGAATGGTAATCTTTAAGCGATCGCCTTGACCAACTTTAGTATTTTTATTAGTGCAAATTTGACCATTTAACTGTATATATCCCTGTTCTATCAGTTTTTGCAGCCTCGATCTCGATAAATCGGGCAATTGTGACCCCATCCAAGCATCTAAACGTTCTTTTTTTCCCGCAACTTCTAAGTTTAATTGGTTCATCGGTTTTTAGTGATCAGGGTGTAGGGTGTCGGGGAATCAAGAAAAACTGACTGGAGATTAGTTAATCTACTTAGCTCAACAATTCCAGTTAAGTAGGTAGGCGTTAAAAATTATCAGATCCCCCCGCCTATCGGCACCCCTCTTATCAAGGGGGGCAGGGGGGATCAGAGGCAAAATCTATCTTCAATTTAATTATAACTACTTACTTATTTTAACAGTAATTGAACTTGCTCTGGCTGCTTGAGATGGAAATCTTGGGATTAAATTTTCCTGATTTTTAAGTAGGTAGGTGTTAAAAACTTTCAGATGCCCCCCTTATTAAGGGGGGATTAAGGGTAGGGCTGTTTCATTTAAATTAAGTACAGCGGATTTTGAGTCAATAAATTTGACCGAAGATTCTCAAGTTTATCTTTCTCTAACCAAAAGAGTTAGTCACAATAACTAATCTTTAATCCTCTGCCAATATTTATTATGAATAAATTGATAAAGCTTGTTCCCAAGCCACTAA
>NZ_JADBTZ010000442.1:0-7211 GCF_020245885.1 Microcystis sp. M165S2
GGCAGAAAGACTCCATCAAGACGAAAGGAAAGTTGTTTGACTTCCACTGAGTCAAAGCGGTAGTTATTGGCTTCGTTGATAGGGAGTTCAATTAATTCAAAGAAGATAGAGGGGAAAGATTGAAAGAGTTGATAAAAAATCGTGTCAGTTTTCATGCTCTTATTTTATAGCAGTACGCGCTTGCTCTTAGACCGCATCAACGGACTCATTAAACGATCGCAGAATCGAGACGATCCGATCAGCTTCCCGATCATTAAACATCCCATCTAGCCCTTCGGGATGGTTATCGGTAAAGGGAGGCTCGTAGAGCGCCCCCGGATTCATAACTCCGTTTTTAGTGAGGATATCGATGATATTTTCGATAAAACGGATTTGATTGGCCGAGAAGTTTGTCCCCTGCAAATAACGGCCAAAAGCTTGTTTAGCCGCTTGGCGATCGAGTCCGACGATTTCCCGGATCAGGAGCTTGAGGCTTTTCGTCCGGCCAAAGACCTCCTCAAAACGCTGACGGCTCTCAATTTCTGCGGCCGAAAATAGCATCTCCTCTAGGGCAGATAAATCCCTGTCCGTTAGGGGGATATTGCGCCGCAACTTAGCGATCGCAAGGTGATCCTGATGCTGACGGATATAGGACTCGACTTTCCGGCGATACTGTTCGCGACTAAAACCGGTCTGATGGGTGGGAATATCGACAATCTGCACCTCCCCCATCTCATCGACAAAATCGGTAATCACGCTCTGCTGCTTTTGGCGATCGATAAACTTGACCAGATCCCGGACGCGTACCCGAATCCCTTCCACCATTAACGGCGTTGCTCCGGTCCACCAGCTTTCGGCTTGCACCTCGCGAATAAAGGCTAATTGCCCCTTAATCATCGGGATATCGGGCTTAGTCTCCAGTTGAACGAGAAGATCGCGCACTTTGTCCCGCAATCGCTCATAGCTACCGGATGCCTTGAGAATGGCTAATTGCAGTTGCAAACAAAGAAGGTCGAATTCCTTGGCTAGGGGATCCTCATTGGGCAAACCATTGGGTAAACCGGCTAAGGAGTCGGCAATAGTGGCCACGTCCTCCTGACTCAGGTTGTTCCAACGATCGCGCTGACTAAAGGTCTTCACCTGCGGCAAGCGACGACGCACCAGAAAATTATCCCGGGGCATGGTGGCGATGTGTTGATGGAGTGCATCGAGCAAACTCGTGTATAGGTCGCTGGATCGATCGACTTTGTAACTAGAGGACTGCTCTCTCGCTCTAGGGGTTGCGCTTTGCTTGCAGGGAGCGAGGCGGGTTGCCAACTCGAGGCGATGTTTAACTAGGCGACTGGTGAGGCTTTCGGGTATTTTCTCCCTTGTTTCATCGATATCCTGCTGGAAATACTCGAAATTCCCGCAGAGGTCGAAGACCAGAAACTCGGTTTTATGGTTGCCAGGACCGAACAAATCCTGACAGAGACGAGTCCCGCGCCCGATCATCTGGTTAAACTTCACCCGGGAGAATACGGGCTTAAAAAACACCAAATTGACCACTTCTGGCACATCTACGCCAGTATCGAGCAGATCCACCGAGACGGCGATAATTGGTTCTTTATTGACCTTGCTAAAGTCGTCTAGGAGACTTTGGGCGTAGTTGTCGTGACTGTCAATAATTTTGGCAAAATGACCTTTGTAGTGAGGATAGTTACTATTAAAGCGATCGCAGATAAATTGGGCGTGCCGGTGATTACGGGCAAAAATAATCGTTTTACCCAATCGATCGCCACTGTTGACCTTTAGCCCCCGTTGCATCAAAATTCTTAACGCTTGATCCACGGTGTCGATATTGAACAACCAGTCATTAAAGGCAGCTGCGTTAATTGCCTGCGGTAGTTCGCCGCTTTCCTCGTCCCGGAACTTCTCCTCGTAGTCTAGCCGCTCCTCCGGGGTTAGATCGCTGTATTTAACCCCGGTACGCAGGAATTTAAACGGCACAGTAACACCCTTGGGAGGTACAAGATGGCCATCCTTAACTGCATCCTCTAACTCGTAGGCGAAGGTAGGAACCCCCTGCTGTAGCTCGAAAATGCGGTAGGTATCGCGATCTACTTCCGAGCGTGGTGTGGCAGTTAGTCCCACCAGCAGAGCATCGAAATAATGGAAGATTTCGCCGTATTTGCGATAAATGGAGCGATGAGCCTCATCGACGATCACGAGGTCAAAATACCCCACCCCAAACATTCGTCCATTTGCATCCATGCGATCGATGGCGTTGAGTATGGTTTGATAGGTGGAGAGGATGACGTTAGCCCCCGTCACGTCCTTGCTACGGGTCAGATCCAGGACGGTAACGCTGGGTAGATGACGCTGAAAGGCGCGGTATGCTTGCTTTAATAGGGCATTGCGATCGGCCAGAAACAGGACTCGGTTTACCCAATTGGCGCTCTTGAGCAGTTCCACCAATGCGATCGCAGTTCGGGTTTTGCCGGTTCCGGTGGCCATGACCAATAGGGACTTACGGCCGCGCTTTTCTTCAAAGGTTTCAGTGATGCGACGGATGGCCTCTTTCTGGTAGGGACGGCCGACGATATCCTCGTTAATGGCGGTGTCGCTGAGGCGTTTACGGTGGTAACGGCGGAAAATTAGCCGTTCTAGCTCGTTTTTTCGCAGGAAACCGAGGACGGGGCGGGGGGGATAGGCGAGATCATCCCATAGATAGGTTTCATAGCCGTTGCTGTAGAAAATAACGGGGCGCTGGCCGTAGTTTTTTTCTAAGCAGTCGGCGTATAGTTTGGCCTGTTGTTGGCCGCTGTTGGGGCTTTTGCTGGTGCGTTTTGCCTCCACGAGGGCGAGGGGTTTACCGTCGTCACCCCATAGTACATAATCGACGAAACCGCGCCCGGTATCCCCCGCTTGTTGGATGGGCATCCCCCACACCTCCAACTCTGTGGCGTTGGGGGCTTTGGTATCCCAGCCGGCTTCTTTGAGTAGTACATCGATCAGATAATGGCGGGTGTCGGCTTCGTTGTAGTCGTGTTTGTCGGCGATCGCATTATTTTGGGCGAGGAGGGCATCCCGTTCGGCCCTAGCGGCTGCGAGTTCGGCCTCGGTTTGGCACTGTTTGGCCTCTGCAATTTGGCGCAGGGTATCGCTTTGGGAAAGGCGTTTTTCTAGGTCTTGCAGTTCTTTTTGACTGGGGACGGCGAAACTGGGAATTTTCTGGCGATCGAAGCTAATATCGCCCAATTCTCGCCCATTCTGCCCGTAAAACCGCACCAGCCAGTAGGTGATATGAAAGAGTTCCTCGATCAGGTGCAGGGAGTCGCGATCGCTGATTTGTCCGCCATGGTGGGCGGCGCTATTGCCGACTTTGTGGATGGTGCGAATTTTGGCGAAAAGTCCTGGTTTAAGGTTATCTTTAAAGGTTTGCTCGTGGATGAGAGCGCCTAGGCTATTGTCCCGGGGCAGTTGTAGATAGGGGTCGTTTTCATAGAGCCAGCAGACCATTTGTTCTAGGACAAAGCGGCTATAGAAGCAACTGGCCCGGGGGTTGCTGAAGACTAATCCCTCGGCCTGGGCCGCGTGTTCGTACAGTTGCGGGAATTGATCTCGCAGGAAGGAGAAGTTTGACACCATATTGCGCTCCCCAGTCTATAAGTCTATTATCCCCAAAGTTTTGGCTATCTCTATATTTTACTTGGTTATTGTTTAACAATTATATAAAAAAACAGCAAGTTCGGTTATTTTATCTAGGTTTTTCCCTCTTGACAGTGTGAGATGATAGGAATCTTAGTTAATTGTCCAACGGTCTTTTTTAATGGCATTTCCCACAAGATTATGGCAGTAATCTACGGGATGCCATGGCTACAGTTCCCCGCGAAAGGCGCGTTGTAAAAGGGAGTTGAAGAGATTTTCGGATTCTTGAGAACAAGATGTTAAACTTTCTTTTGAAAACTGTATTTTGGAGGCTATTTCTAAAAATTCTTTTTGTTTATAGATGGGAGGCACTGGAACAATAAAATCTTTTATCATATTGAGATGCAAATCAGGAACTCCAATACCTTTAATAGATCGATCTGCTTGACTTTTAAGTGCTGGTGTAGCCAATGCTTCTTTCAGAAATTCGGGAAAAATCAAATCTCTTTGGGGTTTAATAAGGCAAACGCTCACATATAGTGAAAATTCACTCTTTACATTCACAAGGGCTGGACGACCATATGTTGCCCCGACCTTTGTGTATAAAATATCGCCCATATCGGGGTTACATCTTTTCTTATATTTTTTGTGATCTTCTTCGCTGATGAACTTGCAATCATCAAACTTTAATTCGCCCGTCGTAATATCTTTAACAGAAATAAAAGGGACTCCTTGCTCAGTATAATTTGGTCGAGAGTGAACACCATCGGTGATTTTAGTGGTGACTTCCTCTAGTTTCTTTATCTCCCACCCTTTCGGATTAGTAACAGGATCACCGAACATCTCTAGGAAAGTCGATTTTAACAACTCCTCAGTCAACCGAATTGCCTCTTTGCGCTTGCGTCGCACCCCATCCGCTTTATCTAAAATTGCCGCAATTCTTCGCTGTTCTTCGAGGGGTGGGAGGGGAATTTTGTATTCCTTTAACTTTGTTATTGGCAGGGCTTTATAAGCAGAGCCAGAGGAAAGATTTTGCAATTCATTAATTAGTGACGATAGAAGATATCTCAAAAAAAATGGGTCAACATCTTTGAATCCTTTCAGCCATAAAATATTTCCATCTTTGAAATAAAATTCTTTCTCATTCTCGACGATATAAATTTCGCCAACAGTTCCTATGGCAGTGATAAGGATGTCTCCAACTTCAGGAACACCAAATTTTACTTTGATCTCTTCATATCTTTCTCTTGATATAAAAAGCTCGTTAGAGATGGGTTCTTTATTGGCAAGTTCTTTAATTTCTTTTGTTCTGTAAAATGGAATACCATCATCAACATATTCAGACTGAAAAATTCGTTTACTGGAAGTGATTTCTCCCAGTTCTCCTAAAAGATAGAATTTTAATTCCTTTATCCCAACATCTCCTTTAATGCGTGTAAAACCTGATCAATCTTATTTTCAAACATAAATCAAATATCCTTTCGGTGGACTAAAGCGGTGGGTTACGACGGATTGTTAGATTGACTTTAACGCCTAGATTGTTGCCGTCTAACCCACCCTACTATGAACTCTTCTCCCTTCAATGGGTAGGGTGGGTTAGCGATAGCGTAACCCACCACTCTCTTGGAATCTAAATGCCGACAAATCTTATTTCTCAGCATAAATCAAATATCCTTTCGGTTGACTATCGCTTCGATAGGATCTAGTAGAGGGATGGGAAAATGTTCCTGTTCATAGGCATCAACCAGTGTGGCAAGCAAATCTAAGCGCGCTGCTTCCGGTGTCCCCGGAGGTACTTCCAGAAGCGACTCAATCTCCAGTAAAGCGGCCTCATACTCGGATTCGGTTTTGAGAGGATGTAGGTCTAATGGCTGTAGATTTTTCATCTCCTAATCTCCTAACATTTCCTCTAATGCGTCCAAATCCTGACGAATATCAGCCTCTAAAGCCCTTAACTTCTGTAAAATCACCTTCGGCGGCTCATAGCTCACTTCCTCGTACTCTATCTCCTTATAGCGGTTAATTGATAGATCATAAGCATTGGCTTGAATCTCCTCGCGAGGCACAAAAAACGCCTTCGCTTTGCGGTTGGTGTCCTGAGCGGAGTCGCGATTATGCCAACAGCGCAGCAAATCCGGGATATCATTATCGGCGATCGGTTGGCGTTTATCATCGAGAGAGAAACCATCCGCCATCATGTCATAAAACCAAACGAAGTCAGTCCCCTTTTCCCTTACCCCCAGCTTCGTAAAGATGAGAATCGCGGTAGATACCCCCGCGTAAGGCTTAAAAACCCCCGACGGCATCGATATCACCCCCTCTAGCTTATGTTCCTCCACCAAGATGGTGCGGATGTCCCTGTGGGCCTTGGACGAGCCAAATAGCACCCCATCCGGCACAATTACCGCGCCTTTTCCCCCCGTCTTCAGCAACCGCAAAAACAGGGCCATGAATAATAACTCGGTTTTAGTGGTGTCGATGATTTTCGATAAATCCTTGGCAATAGTAGATTTCTCCACCGAACCCTTAAACGGTGGATTAGCCAGAATCAAGGTAAAACTATCCTCTACTCCGGCGTGATCCTCCGAGAGGGAATCCCGGGCCTCGATAATCGGCTGCTCGATACCGTGTAACATCAGGTTCATACTGCCAATGCGTAACATCGTCGCATCGAAATCAAAACCGTGGAACATTTGGTTATTGAAATGCTCTAGGTTGCCGCGTTCATGGAGCAATCGTCCCCCCTCGCTGTCCTTTAACTCCCGCACATACTCGGCAGCCGCTACTAAAAAGCCTCCTGTGCCACAGGCCGGATCACAGATAACCTCCCTCAGTCCGGGTGCTAATAACTCCACCATCAATTTGATAATATGGCGCGGCGTGCGGAACTGTCCGTTAGTCCCGGCTGTACTCAGTTTTGAGAGCATATACTCGTAAAGGTCGCCCTTGGTGTCGCGATCCTCCATCGGGATTTTTTCGATTTGCTCGATTACTGTTGCCAGCAGCGCCGGGGAGGCGATGAGAAACACCGCGTCTCTCATGTGTTTGGCGTAGGTGCTACCCTTGGAGAATTGCCCCAGATCTTTGATAAAGGGAAACGCTTCATCCCGGACAATCTGGAGCATCGTCTCGGCATCATCGAGATTTTTGAAGTGCGACCAACGGATATGCTGTTGGCTGGGGGTAAAGGTGGGATTTTCCAGTTTTTCGCCTAATCGTTGGGCTTTGCGCTCTTTAGCCAGTTCTAGGTCATCTAGGCGCTTGATAAAGAGTAAATAGGAAATCTGCTCGATTACCGAAAGCGGGTTACTAATGCCGTTATTCCAGAAGGTTGTCCAAAGTTTATCTATTTTGGATTTTAATTCGCCGGTGATCATCGCTGTTTACTCGTTTGCTGCTTTTAATATTGCAGTAATATTGTACTAAAAATCGATGTTTCAGGGTGAAAAATGCTATTAGGTACTTAAGTAGGGTCTGCTGAATAAATCTAAAAACCTTGTTGGGTAAGACTTTTAGACTTTTTGTCAATCAAAAAGTACCAGGCATGGGAGTGATCAGGGGGAAAATTCAGGTACTTTTTCCCTGAAAATTAGGTAGTTGAC
>NZ_JADBTZ010000443.1:0-10190 GCF_020245885.1 Microcystis sp. M165S2
AGATAGTAGGGGGTTTCGTTCAGAAAAGACTTCAAATTCGGCCTTGAACGAGTAAAACTTTCTAGGAAATAAGGTTGAACATGAGATTTTTTTGACTTGTTCAAAGTGGCCGGAGGGCATTCGGACACTCAAAATGGACGTGGAGAAAGTGTCAGACTTAAGCAATTAAGCGTTTTTCGGTGAAGCGTCAACCCCGTTCAGCGACCACCCTAAAAAAGTGGCGTGGTGAGGAATCGCCGTCCGTTTTACGGCGGCGAGGATGTCAATGATGATGCTGTCCGACGATGCATGGCACGCAGATTTCCCTATGCAATTCTCTATACAATCGAGCAAGACTACATTCTCATTTTGGCGGTTATGCATTGCAGCCGAGAACCTGGATACTGGAAAAGTCGTAGATAGTCGAAGTTCCCAGTAGCCTAACGGTGATTGATTTAATAACCCTGGATTGTCCGTAGGATGGTAATATCTAGAGTTTTTAGTAGGGTGCGCTCTTCGATAGCGTAACGCACCAAGTAGTAGTTAAATTAATGATAGATGTGGTGCGTTACGACGGATTGTTAGATTTAAGTTTGAGCAGAGATTATCGCCGTAAATACGCCCCCTACATTCTACTATAATCAAAGATGTTGATTTATCCTATGAGGTAACAATGTTATCCATTAATCTAGATCGAGAAACCGAGAACTATCTAGCGGACATCATTTCTGAAGAGAATATTAGCTCAGAAGAACTTCTAAAAAAACTCATTTACGAACATTGGCAAAGCTTAAAACCGCGTAAAACTTTATTACAACGCCGGGGAGGTCATCCTCAGCATCTTTTAGAAAATGCTCCACCTGATTTGTCATTGCGAGAAAACCGCAAAAAAGTAGTGGCAGAATATATCCAAAACCATCATCAGCAACATCATTTATGACAAATTATCCCCCAAAAATTATTACAGAATCAATCAACCAATTCTCTAACTTCAAAGCAGGCACACGCTCAAATTCACGAGTATTTGCGGTAACAAGAGTCAGATCAAGCGCTAGAGAATGAGCAGCAATCAGTAAATCATTTGGACCGATTGGGGTTCCTGCTTGCTCCAAATGTTTACGAATTAGGGCATAGTGCTTATCTACAGTTGATTCTAATGGCAAAACTGTCAAGAACTCCAGGATGCGTTCTAGTTGCTGCACCAGACGGGAGGAACCACTTTTAACCACTCCAAATCTTAATTCACACGCCACAATGATGCTCGTACAAACGCTTTCTTCGCCGACATCCACAATATGCTGGAAAACCTGACCTTGGGGATACCTGATCAAATGTGATAGGATGTTAGTATCAAGCAGATATTGATAGGTCATTGGGTGGTACTAAAATGTAATGTCATCAAGGGGAAGCAACCCTTCATCTATATCAGGAAAATTGTCTGTAATGTCTGGCAAAGTAGTCAGCAAAGAAATTAGAGAACCGGAAGAAATCGGCTCAATGATTAAGCGATGACCTTCTTTGCGTAACAAAACCTCTGTGCTTGATAGGGCAAGTTCAGGAGGAATAGTTAAGACTTGCTCTTGTCCACTTGTTAGTAAAGAAACCTGACGTAAGTTTTGCATCTGTTGACCTCTTTGTTAATGATCACCTTACTATAATAGACGCTTCTAAGACAGAATATTCAGTATCTAAAACTTCTACTCCAAAGGTTTCAATATGAAAACGGAGTGCTGATTTCGCATCTTCTAGCACTTCTTGATATGATTCGCCTTCGCCAATGACAACTACTTCAATGCCTAAAGGTTAAGCAATATAGCCATCTAGGTATTTTTCGACAATTATTTTAATGCTTTTCATGATTATTTTTTAAATAAATTTTCCCAATTCATCAAGCAAATCCATCGCCACATCCAGCCAGTCCACCGCACCCTCTGAAGACGGCTCAGGCGTTGCTTCCCTTACCTCTTGGAGATTCGAGGCTAAGGGTTTAAAATTCTCATGATTCTCGCTGGCCTTCTCTGCTAAAAAGTCCTTTAATAGCGTCGGACGTTCATACTCTGAGCTATTTGTCAAGAGCCAGTTCAAAAATGTGATCGTCTCGGTTCGTTGTTGCGCTGACCAGCCTTGTTTATCGCTAAACTGCGCCGTAATTTGCTGGCATTTTTGCCACCAGCCATAAGCCTCCCGCAGCGCCGACATGGGTTTCATCATCGCCAAGGAAACCGCGCCTCCTTCTGGGAAATCTTGGCGCAGGTCCGAACTCAACAGAACCCCAGTTAACCAAGCTCCTCCTTCCCCTAACTCGACTAAAACATAGGCTAGGGTTGCCGGATTTAGGTCAATCTTGACCTTAACTTGGCTTAAATCCAACGGTTCTGCACCAGAGTCTTGGGGAACTAATAAAGCTTCCAGTTTACCAAGTTTAGGTAGCACCACTTGAGCATTATCAGCCGCCGCAGCATCTACCTCTATCCCATGTTCTTCTAGATAATATGTCAGCACCGCCGCCGCTAAGGTGTTCTGACGAAATTCCCCAAAGCTGGGATAGGGAACCCAAACAGAGTCGGCTAAATCTGTTTTAGGGTCTAAACCCGCAAGTTTAGCTAACTCAACCAGATCATCTGTATCTGCATTAGCAAGACGCAGGTACAGTTCTTCAACTTCTCGAATAAAATCTGCATCACTCATAACGTAGTACCTGACGACTTAGATAGGGTTGGGTTTTATGCTTTAAAAATAACTTAGCTACTGCTAACTCAAATACGTTCAATTTGTGTCCAGAAATATCATCTTTAAATAAATTTTCTAAACCCGTAATCACAACCTGACGCATTTCAGGAGTAAATGTCGCTTCAACGCTCCAGGGAACACCCGCAATTAACATTTTACCCAGGGAATCAGCTAATTCCCCAATCAAAACAGGCTCACCTGTCCTATTCTCGAACACCCACACAGGCTGATTATTTGCTCCCTTGTGACTAATTTGCGCTATTTTAAGCTGAAACTTATCTACCTGGGACTTTTTTTGACGCTGTTCTCCAACTCCCTTTAAGCTTGCTTTCGATAAATCAGGAGTTACTGATGCTTCTACTTGAGACTTGCTTTCCTGTTCTCCCCCTGACTGACGTTCAATCTCCAACTCCCTTGCTAAAATCTTTTTCAACGCTTCATTTCTCAACTCAGAAGGCATTTGGCCATTCTCTAGTTTTAAGCGCAACTCTCCCCCCCGCAAACCAAACTTAACCCGTCCAAAGGAAAAAACAAGCCACTGCTCATTAAAATTAATCCGCACCGATAGGGAAAACGCCTCTGGTTCAGACTTTTTGAAAAGGGAAAAAGGTCCCTTCGACTCAGACGCAACAGGTTCTCCCGAAATCTCCAGGTGCAGACATTCGGGACATTTATTATCATGTTCTGTCACCTCAATTGCCCTTGATTGCTTTGCCATCATCCCAGTCTTTTTAAACCCTTAACTGTAATAATTGTACTGTATTTGGGGTTTGCGGCAAAAAGTTTGTTGTTTTGCTAATAAAGTCCCAAAACCATTTTTTAGCAAAGCTGCTACCGATATTCAGCCAGCCTTAATTAGCTAGAGCAAGCCTCAAGAATTCCTAGCAAATTAACTAAGGGGTTATCTTAATGCTTGCTGCATAAGCTTAATTTTCTTCCTCCACTTCTGGGGTTGGTTGTGGTAAACGAGCGATAAAATCTTTCATTTTGGGATGATTAAACATTTTCTCCGTGTCTTGCAGAAGACGTTGACCCCAGAGATTTTCCTCTAAAAATTTTAGACTGACATAACGACTATCGCTAGTGAGAGCGGCCTGAGCTAATTTGATGCCCTCCTCGGTTTTACCTTGACTATAAATAGCCACCGCAATAGCTAACTGAGGTTCCGGCTGTTTAGGATCGATTTTCAAAGCGGCCCGCCAATCTTTAAGAGCCGCTTCCTTGTCACCCTGTTCGTATTTAACTAAACCAATATTATTAATAGCAGGCCAAAAATTTTTATCTTGAGTAACAGCTTTTTCGTAAGCTGCAATCGCCGCAGGATATTGGTCTAACTTGAGATAGGAATTACCGAGATCAAAAAGAGCGGGGGAGATATCGGGTTTCATTTGCAAACCCGCTTCAATCTGGGCAATAGCAGACTGGTAATCTTGATTCTGAAAATAGGCACTACCGAGGGAAAATTTAATATTAGCGTGGGCATCGGCGGGAGCAAGGGACAAAGATTGATTTAATGCCTCGATACCGAGTTGCACCTGATTGTCTTGCAGATATAAACTACCGAGAATAAACCAAGTTTGATAGAGATGGGGGGCTAACTGCACCGCTAACTTAGCCCGTCCAAGGGCCGCATCGGTACGGCGAAAACGAGCTAATTGGATGGCATCTTCGGCCATTTCAATTCCCGCTTGTTCCATCTGTTCTAACTCCGGTTCGATGGCGTAGGGGAGTAGCGCTTGGGAAAAAGCCGGCGGGCTGCCAGCGACGAAAAAAATGAGCAAAGAAATGATTAATTGAAGTTTTGGCACAGTTTACCCCCGCGATAGGCCTTTTTTAATCAGTCTATCTCGCTTGGGAGTTGTTGGCTAAAGAAACAACAAAGGCAACTCTAGAGACGTTAGTATATAACCAATTAACTTTTGGCTGATCGATGGCAATAACCGTGTTGGGAAAATCAAATCGCCCCCTATTTTGGATATTCGGACTCATGGCTAGTGGTTTTCTGGCGGTGGGAGTGGTTTCTTATCGCTTGCTGCAAACACCTCCTCCTAGCCTAGAATTGGCGAAAATGACCGTTCCTGCTCGACGGGAAACCCTGGCTGTGGAAATTAAAGCTAGTGGTCGGGTGGAACCAATCCAAAGTGTCAACATTAGCCCGAAAAACCCCGGCCGATTAGTGCGATTATTGGTGGATCAGGGCATGATTGTTAAAAAGGGACAAACCCTCGCCGTCATGGATAATTTAGAGGTGTATGCCCGGGGAATGCAGTCAGAAGCGCATCTACGGGAAGCTCTAGCCAATCTGGAACAGGCTAAACGCAGCATTCCCGAAGATATCCGGCAATTACAAGCCCGATTTTATCAGGCCCAGGCCAGTTATAAGCAATTAGAAGCCCGTTTAGCTCAGGCCAAAGAAAGAATTCCGAAAGATTTAGACCAACTGCAAGCTCAGGTACAAGCGGCCCAATCCCGTTTTCGACTAGCAGAAAATCGGGTTAAACGCAATGAAAATTTAGTCCAGGAAGGTGCGATCGCTCAAGACCAATTTGATGCCGTCCTTAATGAATATCTCAACGCCAAAGCTAATTTAGAGGAATCGGTCCGCCGTTTGGAACAAGCAGATAAAACCGCTTCCCCAGAAGTGGCCGGAATTGAGCAGGAAATGATCCGAGCGGCAGCAGCGATCGCAGAAGCGAAATTTGCCCTCGAACAACGCCAAAAAACCCAAGAAACCGAGCTTGCTCGACTAGAATCATCTGTAGCGGCTGCTAGGGCCGATTTAGAGCAAATCAAGATTCAATACCGCGATACGGTCATTACTGCTCCCTTTGATGGCATCATCACCCAAAAATACGCCACCGAGGGTTCTTTTGTTACTCCCACCACTTCGGCCTCCAGTACCGCTTCCGCCACTTCCACCTCGATTATCGCCCTAGCATCGGGATTGGAAGTAATTGCTAAAGTGCCGGAAGTAGATGTGGGTTTATTACAGCGCGGCCAACCAGTGCGAATTGTCGCCGATGCTTTTCCTGAAGAAGTCTTTGAAGGTCGAGTTATTCTCGTGGCTCCCGAAGCGATTATCGAGGATAATGTTACTTCTTTTGAAGTGAGAATCGGTTTGGTGACGGGACAGGACAAACTCAAATCGAAAATGAATGTGGATGTAACTTTTGTCGGCCAGCAGTTAGATAATGCCCTCGTCGTGCCGACTGTCGCCATTGTCACCCGGGAAGGCAAGTCAGGGGTTTTAGTTGCCGATGCCGAAAATAAACCCAGTTTTAAACCCGTTTCGATCGGTTTGGTCTTAGACGATAAAACCCAAATTTTATCAGGTTTGGAAGTCGGAGAAAAGGTCTTTATCGATCTCCCCGAAGGAGCCCAAGATACCTCAAAAACTAATCAAAAATCTAAATAATTTTCTTTAACAAGTATCCCTAAATTGTCTTTTTTATGCTAGGTCAGGATTCGGGAAATGGGGAAATGGGGGAATGGGGGAATGGGGGAATGGGGGAATGGGGGAATGGGGGAATGGGGGAATGGGGGAATGGGGGAATGGGGGAATGGGGGAATTCAACTAATACCCCAAAACCCCAAAACCCCAAAACCCTACAACTATCTAACTGATAACTGATAACTGATAACTGATAACTGATATGTTTATCATCGAAAGTTTAAAAATGGCCGTCTCCACCCTAGCGGCCAATAAAGTGCGTAGCGGCCTGACCATGTTAGGGATTATCATCGGTAACGCTTCAGTAGTGGCCATGATCGGTATTGGCCAAGGGGCGCAAACCTTAGCCAATGACCAGTTTGCTAACTTGGGACCCAATACCATTTTTGTGGTGCCAGGGTCGCGACAAGCACGCAATACCACCGTTAATTTACCGAAAACCTTGGTTTTAGCCGATGCTCAGGCGATCGCCGAACAGGTTCCCACTGTCGCTGAAGTCGCCCCGGAAATAAACGCTCGTTTCCTGATTTCCTATCGTAATCGCAACATGACGGCTCTAGTCACGGGAAGCACCCCAGAATACGCTTCTGTCCGCAATTTTACCCTAGAAAAAGGTCGTTTTATCAATAATATCGATCTAGCCCGCAACAAACGGGTAACGGTGATCGGCACTGAAGTGGCAGCGCAACTTTTTCCCACCCAAAATCCCCTCGGTCAACAGCTGCGGATCAAAAATCTCAGTTTTGAGGTGATCGGGATTTTAGAGGCGAAAGGCTCCTTTTTTGGCAATAATCAGGATGAAATGCTGATTATTCCCCTTAGCACCATGAACTCGCAACTGGTGGGCAAAACCGGACCCTACGGTGTCGAGTTGAGTTGGATTAGTCTCACAGCCCGATCGGGGGACGAAATCCGCGCTGCTAAGTTCCAAATCCAGAATCTCCTGCGTTTACGCCATAAAATCGTGGCTGAGGATGATTTTCGCGTCGAAACTGCTAAACAGATGATCGAAATCTTCGGCACGATTACTCGGGGTCTAACCCTACTTTTGGCTTTAATCGCCGGTATTTCCCTGATTGTCGGTGGTATCGGGGTGATGAATATTATGCTCGTTTCGGTTTCGGAAAGAACTGGGGAAATCGGACTAAGAAAAGCGATCGGAGCCAGAGAACAGGATATTCTCTTACAATTTCTGATTGAATCAACTCTCGTTTCCATCGCCGGCGGTGCGCTTGGTATTCTCGTCGGTGCAGGAGCGATCGTTCTAGTCTCCAGTTTCTCTCCCCTGGCTGCCACTGTTTCCGCCAGCGCCGTCGCCCTGTCTTTGAGTGTTTCCACGGGTATTGGTCTCTTTTTTGGCGTTTTTCCCGCTTATCGTGCCTCTAAATTGCAACCGATTGTCGCCCTCAGAAGTGTATAATTTTTTAACTTCTTTTCGGGGACGTTTTTGGCAAGGATTGCTTTAATAGCGGCGTTTTTCTAATGTGTGGGACGGATTTGATAATCCCGATAACGACGATAATCATTGAGGATGCGATCGTGATCAAAGCATAAGGGTTGGGGGAATTCCCAGAGATGAAAAATTCCGACTTTTTTGGCATCATCGGCAGCGATCGGTTGGCCTTTTGCCGTGGCGATAAAAACAATACTAATGGTGTGTTGACGTGGATCGCGGTTAGGATCGGAATAGACGTGAAATTGCTCGATTAACTGCACCTGTAAACTGATTTCCTCGTAAGCTTCCCGAATGGCCGCCGTTTCCACTGATTCACCGTAGTCCACGAATCCCCCCGGAATTGCCCAGCCAAAGGGCGGATTTTTTCTCTCAATCAGCAGGATCGGACGGTGGGGCGAGTCGATCAGTTCGATGATAATATCAACAGTGGCGGCAGGATTGCGATAGTTTGTCATTTTTTTCAGTTATCAGTGAACAGTTATCGGTAATCGGTGAATAATTTCAATTAAGACTCATAACCTTGAAATCGAATCCTTTCTAACCAGTAACTGATCAGGGATCGCTAATAAGGAGGAGAATAAAAGTTGTTAGAAAATGCCAAGAAAATTACGGTTATAGGTGGGGGAATTTGGGGGCAAACCCTCGCTAATTTGGCTAGACTTAATCACTTAGCTGTTAGGGTTTGGTCGCGTCATAGTGGGGAAGATTTGGGGGCTATTATAGCAGATACTGAGGTAATTATTTCAGCAGTTTCGATTAAAGGAGTTGCTCCAACGATCGAAAAATTACAGCAATTACAATTAAATTCTCGCATAATTATCGTCACCGCTACTAAAGGATTAGATCCAATCACCACTCGTACCCCTTTTCATCTGTGGAATCAAGCTTTTCCCGCTAATCCCCTTGTGGTTCTTTCTGGTCCCAATTTAGCTAAAGAAATTAATCAAGGTTTACCCGCTGCGACGGTGGTAGCAAGTTATCTGCAAAAAGCGGCGATATTGTTACAAAAATTATTATCTGGGGAATCTTTTCGGGTTTATCTTAATAGCGATCCCTTGGGGACTGAGTTAGGTGGCACTCTCAAAAATGTCATGGCGATCGCTTCTGGGGTTTGCGATGGTTTACAGTTAGGTACTAATGCCAAATCTGCCCTGTTAACTCGCGCTTTACCGGAAATAGTTCGGGTGGGAACTTGTCTAGGAGGTTGTCAAGAAACTTTCTTCGGTTTATCGGGTTTAGGGGATTTATTAGCTACCTGTAATAGTCCTTTATCTCGCAATTATCAAGTGGGTTATCAATTAGCTTTAGGTTTATCTTTGCCTGAGATTTTAGCAAAGTTAGAGGGAACTGCCGAGGGAATAAATACCACAGAAGTTTTGATGAGAATTGCCCAAGAAAAAAATTTATATGTACCGATTACCTGTCAAGTTGATCGTCTTTTGCGCGGGGAAATTTCTCCCCAAGTTGCCGTTTATGAATTGATGCGTCGGGATTTAAAAGCAGAATTTGATTGAGAGACAAGAGATTTTTCAGTGATCAGTAATCAGTGGGGGGTTGGGGAGTGGGGAGATGATGCCAAGTCATACCATTTTTCAAAAATAATGGCAGAGATAGTTAATTGCCCTCACCCCCCCTTCCTATCCATTAGCCAGATCTTTCTTAACAAAAAGAGAAGAAACTTAAAAAAAGGGGAACCGATTGATAGGTATAGTTTTGAAAGGAGGAATCAAGGTCGAGGTGAGCAAAAAAATGGAGAAATGGGCAGCCCAAGAATTACAGTATGCAGACCTAGGGGACAGGAGAAGAAAGAAAAGGTTAATCAGTATCGTGGAAAACTTGACCAGCTAACCTAGCACACGCGTACTACAAGACTCGGCAAATCTAGCCGCCGCCAGTGCCAGATCTGATTTTGGGAATTCACCCTATTTTCAACCTTCATCGGTGAGAATGATTGCTTCTCTTGGGTTTTTTTTAGGTAGAAAAGGCGACGGTGAACCTAGTGTTAAAACTATTTGGTTAGGACTGGGAAGGTTAGATGATATCAGCCAGAATTGGAAACTATCTGATCAAATTAGTCCCTCCATAGAACGCCCTTGAGCAATCTTGCACACTTTTCTCTTTTTGTCAAATTTTATGTTAAGAAAGATGCGACTAATGGATAGGAGGGCCACGAATAAAGAAAAATGGTATTGTAAAGTTTTGTTAAAAATATACGCAAATAACAGCAAACAACTGCTACTGTGGTTAGTGCAAGTTTACCTTACAGTTGAAATGAAACTATCAGATTATGCCAAGAAAAAGGGATTTTGCGCTCGACTGTATTCAATAAGACGAAGAACAAGAAAAACCGAATGTTTAATTAAGTGCTTGGAGGAAGAACATGAAATTAGTTCAAAGACATCTAATCAAATTTAATAAAAATGAATTTTTAGTATTTGATAAGTTGGCATTTTTATCAAAGAATCTTTATAATTGTGCTGTCTATTTAAACCGTCAAGCCTTCTTTTCACATCAGCCATTTCTAACCATGACTGAGTTACACCATGCTTTGAAAACAAGCGCAGATTATCAAGC
>NZ_JADBTZ010000444.1:0-5051 GCF_020245885.1 Microcystis sp. M165S2
AATAAAGCTGAGAGGGAATCCGAACTAGGGAAGTATTCGGAGGTCTGTGCCAGATTGTGTCTCGGTGCGGTAGTCTCTACTTGCGTCGCCTAAATTGGTCTAGGCAAGCCCCGTCCCTTTTAGGGCGGGGTTAGTGACCGGGGTTAAGCTAGGGATTGGGTACATCTGGTCTTGATCTATTTTCGTCTTTTTTTTTACCCATGGCTAGAGATTTAATAAACCTCTGGCATAATTAATTTTTCAGGCTTCAAAGACTGCAAAAATAAGGATTAAATGGCCTAAAATCTGTAAATAGACCATTTAATTGATTGTTATTCATTCTTAATTCTCCTGACTACTGGCTACTGACTCCTAACCCTAACAACAATTTTTGATTTTTACAAGAGGTCTAATTTTGGCACTGACTGGCTATCTGTTTAGCTTCCACCTGTAAACGCTGGGCCATGCGAAACATTTCTTGGCCGGTGTGGAGAGAGCGATCATCGTAGTTAAGGGTAAAGGTTTCCAATTCTTCTAGTCCATCAGTGAGATGATTGAGACAGTAGTAAAGAGAAGCGGCCACTTTGGCCATTTTGGCAGGGTTTGGCCGTTGGCAAAAGAGGGTTTTGGCTCGATCGAGATTTTGGCGACAGGTTTCTAGATAGTCTTGAAAAACAGCCATTAACTGATCATCGAAGGGATCGGCAGATAGGTGATCGATCTGACCTTTGAGAGGCCGGATAATTTGACCGATCAGCCGATTAATCGGGCTATAGGTCTGGTTATACCACTGTTTGACCAGGGCTTCGTCTTCCCGGGCTGCTTCTTTGTAACGATGGTAATTTGCTTGGGCGGTGGCAGTGCGTTGGGCGCGCTTTTCCGGAGAATTGCTGATTAGTTGGTTATCGTAGTCTTTTCTTAGTCTCGGATCGCTTAATATCTCGTAGGCGGCGTTAATAGCGACGATTTTATCGTGACTGGCACTATCGTTTTGACTATCGGGATGGAATTTTCTTGCTAAACGCCGATAGGCCTGTTTAATCTCGTCAGGGGTCGATTTATAGCTGATTTCTAAGGTCTGGTAGTGGTTGCCGGTCATGAGCGCAAGCGATCGATCTGTCTTTTGTTATTATCGGGGCGGGGAAGGAGAATTGTCGAGAATGGGAAGTGGGAAGTGGGAAGTGGGGTGTGGGAAGGATAAATAAAAATAATCTCCTGAATACTGTCTCCTCAATCCTGACTCCTAACCCAATGCTAGATGTGGGATTTTTGCAGGAGTTCTATTTTTTGACAAAGATAAGCAAAAATTATTTATTGACTCTAAACACTTGAGAATATTTAAATTAACATTCCGCAATATTTATAAATTCTTAAGAATTAATTGAGAAAGATTTTTATTTAACAACGATGTTGCAATGGTTACAGCGATTTGGTAGAATTTCATAGTCGCTTATTCTGTGCTTTTTTGGGCAGCAGTGGTTGAAACCCTTGCCACACCTACAAGGTGATCCTAGTTAAGACAGGTAAATTAGTCAATTTCACCCACAACGATGATCTTTTTTTTGTGTAGTTTTGTTGCAAAAAAAAAGTTTTTTTGACAAAAAACACAAAGTATGATATGAAACCAACGCATTTCTGGCCGCGAGTAATTATTGCAGAGTGGGGTTAGGGTGTGGGGAGAAGAAATAAAAGCAATCTCCTGACTGCTGAATTCTGACGAAATTAGCAAAATTAGACAAAAGGATTGATTTCAGGGATATGATCGATCGAGGGTAACTCTATTTTGCTCGATCGCTCTTGTCCAAGATAATAGGGACAATGAAGCTGACAATCGGGACGATGAGGAAAATCGACTAAATCATTTTGGTATGCTGATAGATAGCGATCGAGATCTTTCAATAAACGGCGTAAATCTCGCCCTGTCTGTTGATGTAGTTTCCGATTATAGTTAAAAGTAATTTGTTCGGGGCTGCGGGGTAGCTGCACAAACCAATAGGTCATCGATAAACTATCAAGAGGATAAGCAGAAGTTTCTCCCAACACATACAGATAAAGTCTCGTCTGCCAATTTTTGGCTAGTTTGTCAGCATCGATAGGTTTTAAGTAGGTTTTCCAGTCAAAAATTACGGCTCGATCGCTCTCTAATAAAATTAAATCATAGATAACCGTTAATAAATAATTACCCACAGTTAAACTACGAGAATGTTCCGCTTCGCGATTCGCTTCTCCCGGATTTTGGGCAATGGCCGGGGCAGCCTTTAATAGGGCCGTTAAACAATGTTCTAACTGTTCATTTTCCTGTAATAGAGACGCGATCGGCAGCCCTAATTCCCGCTGCTGTAATAATAGGTGAAACTGACTACCCCATTCTTGCCTCTGCAATTGCTCCGGGTCAGCCGGTGTGTTAAGTTCCTCTAGATAGACTTTTTGAAATCTGGGTGGACAGGTTTCCAATAGGTTTAAATGACCTTGGGCAAGACGGTAGATCTTCGGCATAGTAAAATTATCGTGAATAAAACAGCAGTTAGCCTATTATCGAGAAAAGGGGTTAGGGGTTAGGGGTTAGGGGTTTCTCCGAGAAACCCGTCTTCTGGACTTACAACCCGCTAAAATTGTTATTGTCAGGGGGGAATTGACAGGTTATTAACGAATAAAATTAATCTGACAAATATTAAGAGGAATAATCGGTTCAAATTCTTTTCGGTCAGAAGTAACTAAAATTCCTTTTTCTTGATTGGCTAAAGTTAAAGCAAAACAATCAGCTAAAGAAATGCGCTTAATTAGTGCCTTATATTTACTTACTTGTCGCCAAAACTTACTACTTAAATCAAAGCGAGTTTTTATGTTAATATCACTTAATTCTTGAATTAGTTTTTCTGTTTCTGATTCTCCTATATTGCGATAAAAATTATAGTAAACTTCGCAAAGATTAACAACATGAATGATTTTGTTATTATTTTGATTAGTGATGGTTTCTCTGACAAGATCCGCTCCTGTTTCATTACGAACAAAAGCAATTACAGCACAAGCATCTAAAATGATATTCATCTATTACGCTCCTCCCAATCAATTGCTGCTTGTTTTTGTTGGGCAAAATCTTCACTACTGGTGGGTGCATGAGCATATTTACCTTGTAATGATTTAATTAACTGTTGTCTTTCTTCTTCTGATTTAGGTTTAATTTGAGGCAAAAAATTTTGCTCGATTAACTCTCTAATTTGCAATAATTGTTCCCCAGAAAGATTAGCTAATGATTCAATTATTTGTTGACGTATTGCTGTAGCATTCATGATTATTATTGACAATTAAGTATAAAAAGTTACTATGGTTACAATCTATCACAAAAAATGCTAATTTGCCCGCAAAACTCTAAAATTAGTTAAAATTAAGCAAATTTCAGGGAAACTTTAAATAGGTGCGTTACACGATCGAAGATCGTACCCTACGAGAAACCCAAGTTCTGGACTTGTTAGAGAGAATTTGTACCGTATTATATAGTTTTCCGGATCAATGTTAATTTATGTTATAGTACCCTTGAAAAATTGACGATTGTTGGGCTAAAACTGTTAGCAATAAACCTTTGCAGTTAATGTCATGACTTCTCCCCTGTTGCTGTTCTTTCCTGCTGTTTACAATAGTTTCTTCGATTTCGCTCAATCTGATGGATTTTGGGCGAATTTGGCAATCGCTGTAGGTTAAGGGGGTAAGGTGATAACAATCTGTTGCCAAAACAGACTTTTCAGAATATAATACAGAAGAGTAGTCGTTCATCACTCAGATTCGTTAAGATGATATTACATGACTAATAATATTAACCATGATCGATTATTTAAGGAGTTAATCTCCACCTTTTTTGTCGAATTTATCGAGTTATTTTTTCCTCAATTAATGGATTATTTAGATAGGGACTCGATTACTTTTTTAGACAAAGAAGTATTTACCGATGTCACGGAAGGAGAAAGGTATGAAAGCGATTTAGTCGCACAAGTTAGGTTTCGAGGAAAAGAATCTTTTTTTCTGATTCATGTAGAGGCACAGGAAAGTTCCCGAAAGTGGTTTAACCGGCGAATGTTTACTTATTTTGCTCGCTTTCATGAGAAATTTGTCTTACCGATTTATCCGATTGTAATTTTTTCTTATTCAAAGCCCAAAAGAGAAGCGATTAGTCAATATGTGGTTGATTTTCCCGATTTTAAGGTATTAGAATTTAACTATCGAGTAGTGCAGTTAAATCGATTAAATTGGCGAGATTTTCTCAATCAGTCGAATCCGGTTGCTTCAGCTTTGATGGCCAAGATGAACATTGCCGAGAAAGAGCGAGCCAAGGTAAAAGCGGAATGTCTGCGCTTGTTAATTACTTTAAGGTTAGATGCGGCGAGAATGCAATTAATTTCTGGATTTATTGATACATATCTCAATCTAAATCCGCTGGAAGAGATACAATTCCAAGAAGAGATTAGCACATTTAGTCAACCCGTACAGGAGGGAGTTATGCAAATTACCACCAGTTGGATGCGTCAAGGTATTGAACAAGGTATTGAACAAGGTATCGAACAAGGTATCGAACGAGAAAAGACATTGATTATTCGTCAACTTAAACGCAAGTTAGGGGAGATTAATCCTTCATTGGAAACTAAAATTATGCAGTTAAGTATTGATGATGTCGAAGTATTAGGAGAAGCTTTATTCGATTTCTCTACGGTTGAAGATTTAATCAATTGGTTAAATACTTTAACTGCTTAGTTTATGTTAGCGATCGCATCTTCGCAACAAATGAGAAAACGGGTTTCTTTGAGAAACCCGTTTTCTGTATAATGTTAATTTATGTTATAGTACCCTTGAAAAATTGGCGATTGTTTGCACAAAATAGTCGCAGTAAACCCTTCTGGTGAATATCATGAATTCTTCCCTGTTGCCGATTATTCCTGCTCTTGACGATATTTTGTTTAATTTCGCTCAATCTGATGATTTTTATGCTAATTTGGCAACTGCTTTTGGCACAAGTTATGATGTGGTTAAGGCAACAGAATTACGAAATCAGTGGCAAAGTCGCAATTTCAGTCAACTTCCCC
>NZ_JADBTZ010000445.1:0-9819 GCF_020245885.1 Microcystis sp. M165S2
CCCAAGCATTTTAAAAAGCATTATCGGAGACTGCGAAAGGACCCAAAAAGCCTTTCTAGAAAACAGAAAGGCTCAAAGAATCGAGAAAAGGCAAGAATCAAAGTAGCCAAAATTCACGCTCAAATCACCGATAGTAGAAAAGACCATTTACACAAGCTAACCACTCAATTAGTTCGTGAAAACCAAACGATTGTGGTTGAGAATTTAGCCGTCAAGAATCTGGTCAGAAACCCGAAATTATCTCAGGCAATATCTGACGTTAGTTGGGGAGAAATAACTCGACAATTAGCCTATAAATGCCGTTGGTATGGGAGAAATTACCTCGAAGTAGATAGATGGTTTCCTAGCTCTAAAAGGTGTAGTAATTGCGGGTATATTGCTGAGAAAATGCCGTTAAATGTTCGAGAGTGGGACTGTCCGAACTGTGGGACGCACCATGACCGAGATGTTAACGCTAGTAAAAATATTTTGGCCGCAGGACTTGCGGTGTCAGTCTGTAGAGCGACCATAAGACCAGAACAGAGTAAAACTGGGGCGGCAGGTGCGAAACCCCACAAGGGAAAGAAGCAGAAACCTAAATCGTGAGGTTTGGGAATCACCGTCCGTTTACGGTGGTGAGGATGTCAAAGCGGTTTGTCTGGAGAATCGATCGCCCCTAGGAATTTTTACTTTAAATCGAGCAAACCCTGTTCTTTTAACTTGGGATTAAAACGAATTTCCATCTGTACTCCCCGTTTTTCTAGGGTTGATAAAATATCGTTTTCTACTCGTCTGGATACCTGTTTTAATAACTTGATTTGCCCCAATTCGTCAGCACTTTGATAAATTTCTTTTTCTGTCTCAGTCATGGTTAATTTAGCATCAATTGGTTCTGTCCAGAGTTTTTCATTGCCGATTACTGCCTGACTTTCTCTTAGCCAAGCTTGTTTAATCGATTCGAGAATAGTCCGATTAGGACGATCAATCAACTGTATTTTTAGCCAATAACAAGCTTGGGGCTGTCGGGCAAGATGTTGTTTTAAACTGAGATAAATATCACGAGAATAGCCGACAAACTCTAAGACTTGTTCTCGATCAAAAATGGCATAAACCCCGATTTTCCCCTGGAAATCAGCACAGATATTACCCGTGGCATCTAGGTAGGGAATATATTCTAACTGTTCGAGATTAGCAAAAGTATCAGGCTCATTCATAATTAATCGTCGCTAATTGGTTGGAGATAGCTAAATTATACCTAAGTTTGAATTTTATATTCCGGGCTGTGGCTAACCTACTATGGTAAATTAACAGTTAGACTGACAGTTTATCTGCCCAGGAGTAACCTAAAGGTTAATGGAGGCGGTGTGATCGTTTTCTGATTCTGGAAGGGTAAGAAGTTGACCATTTTTGACAAGAGGCACTAGGAGCAAGTGTTAGTAAAATTAATATTGATCAACTGCTTACCCTTTAAAATTGTGCCAAAAAGTTTTAGGCTAAATTAGTCCCCAAAAATGATCAATTCTCAATGCCTACTGGTTCTCTTAACGAAATTGTTCACGCGGCCCTAAGTGGTCAAGTGGTTTCTTTTCCCACGGATACAGTTCCCGCTTTAGCGGTTTCTCCCCCCTATTCTTCCCTGATTTTTGCCGCTAAAAAACGGACTTTTGATAAACCCTTAATTCTCATGGCGGCCTCAGCAGCAGATTTATGGGATTATGTCAAGGGAAATCAGGAAGAAAGGGAAATTTGGCAGCAAATGACCGAAAAATACTGGCCTGGGTCTCTAACTTTGGTTTTACCTGCTTCTGAAAAAGTACCAAAAGCTCTTAACCCTAAAAATCCTAGCACGATTGGTATCCGAGTTCCCGCTCATGCGATCGCAAGAGAAATTCTCGGTCGAACTGGTGTTTTAGCGACCACAAGTGCTAATCTGTCAGGACAAGAGCCTTTATTGACTCCATCCGCAATTATGACTACTTTTCCCTCGGTGACGGTGTTAGCGCCCACAGAAAGGCAAGCATGGGGAATAATCAATAGTGGACAACCCTCCACCGTCGCGCGTTGGCAATGTCAAGGATGGGATGTCTTACGACAAGGGGCAGTTTTTCTGTAAATATGGACGATATTGACGCTTTAAAACGGGAATTACAGCAAACTCGCCTCGCTTATCACCTGGCTGTGGCAATTAATCACCTCAAAAGCAGTTTTTTGGGACGGGTTGCCCACGAATTGCGATCGCCATTGAGCAGTATGATCAGTCTCCATCAACTGATTCTCGCCGATCTTTGTGAAAGTCCAGCCGAAGAAAGGGAATTTATCGCCCAAGGACAACTGGCAGGCCGTAAACTGATGGCAATGCTCGATGAGATGATTAATCTCTCCAAACTAGAGTCGGGTACTATACCTCTGGAGCGAGAAATTTTTTCTTTAACTAAACTTTGGGAAGATTGGGCAAGTTTAACCTATTTACAGGCAGCTAATCGCAATATTAAGCTTAAATTTAGCCCTTTAACCGATGATATTGCTATTATTGCCGATTATCAGCGTTTATCCTCCGCTCTTGTCCTTCTCGTTGATGCAGCGATCGCTAACTTAGCGAGTGGCTCTATTTGTATCTCGGTAAGCACTCTTTGCGAGAAAAAAGTCACTATTGTCCTAGAATTTCCGGGGGAAATCCCTCTCTGGCATTTGCCAGAAATTTCCCCTTTGAGTTTAGAATCAAAGCCAGAAGAAGTCAAACAATTTACCCAAGCTCTCGGTCTTTCTCCCGGTCTTAAATTCCAGTTAGCGAAAGGCATTATCGAAGTATCGGGGGGGGAAATGAGCTTAGATCAAATCGATAACAATAGTCAGGACAAGCTCACACGGATCGTTTTTTCTTTACCTCGATCGCCGGATAGGGAAACTCCTCGGTATAACGATTAAATAATACCATCGTCGTCGTGGCATTGCTTTGGAAACCAATGTGCTGGTAAAATTTTTCTTGATTAGTAGTCATCAAATAGACTCTTTCCACCCGATTTATTCGGGGATGGGCTAAAACTGTTTCTACTAATTTACGCCCTAAACCGGCTCCCTGATAATCGGGATGAACAATCACATCCCAAATAGTTGCCCGATAAATGCCGTCAGAAATGGCGCGAGCAAAACCAATTAATTGCCGCTCATTCCACACCGTCACCACTGGATCACTATAGTCAATTGCGGTTGCTAAATCTTCCAAACGGCGATCGATTGCCCAAAATGCGGTTAAATTAAATAATTCTCGTAGTTGCAATAGATCTATCTTGCTTTTATCCTCGTCAAACTGAATCTGACTACAATCAATCATGATATTTCCTTAGTCTAAGACTAAAAAATAGGAGAAGATATTTTTCCGAGAAAGAGGATTCACGCTCGATCGGACTGATTATGAGCAATTTCCCCTAATCTATCTATGTGTTTGATTATACTCAATGCCTCAGATAATCTCTAGTTGATTTATCGTGATTTCTTGACAAGTCATTAATCAGTGATCAGTGATCAGTGATCAGTTATCAGTTATGGTTCTTCGGTTTGTGTGATCAGTTTAACTTACTATAGAAGCGATCAATCTTTGTGTCCTCTGTGTCTCTGTGGTTCCTTCTACTCGCTCGCCAGCAGAACTGTATCTTAGAATACATTTTACCCACCAAACCTAAGAGAGCCGTTCTTCGGTTTGTGTGATGCAACGGACAGGGTTATAAGGAATGAAACTCTTACAGAGAAAAACATTTGGCCATTTTTGTCAATTGTTTTCGCTCTAGAACGAACTAATCAATTAAGTCTCTTGCCAAATAAAGATTTAGTCGATTTATGCCACCCGATCGAACCATACCAAGTAACGAAGAACCTCACTGATTACTGTTTACTGTTTACTGGACGGCTACGCCGTGCCTTTGGCAACACTGAAAAAAGCTTCCCCACACCCCACAGCAATGCTTAACCATCAAAGATCTTCGCCAGTGTCTGTCATTTGTTTAGGGGAAATCCTCTCTGATCTAATTGCCGATCAAAGCGAGCGCTCTATAGAGCAAGTGACTTCTTGGACAACCTATGCCGGGGGTGCGCCGGCAAACGTGGCCTGTGGATTGCGAAAATTGGGCATAAATTCGGCTTTTATCGGTTGTGTGGGCAAAGATCAACGAGGGGAACAGTTAATCGCCTTGCTAGACGCTTTCGGAGTCGATACCACTGGTGTACAGTATCACCCCACCCTACCCACCCGACAAGTTTATGTCACCCGCGATGCTGGGGGAGACAGACATTTTGCGGGTTTTGGCGGCATTAAAACGACGGATTTTGCCGATACTGCCCTTAATGGTGACTTATTAGCCGAAAATATCTTTAAAAATGCCGATTATCTAGTTATGGGAACCCTAGGGTTAGCCTATCCCCCGGCGAGAGCGGCGATGATGCGCGCCCTCGAATTAGCTAAAATTTACGGGGTGAAAGTATTGATCGATATCAACTGGCGGCCGGTTTTTTGGCCTAATCTTGAGGCCGCTGCTGATCGGATTCGAGATTTTATCGTCCAGGCCGATTTGCTCAAATGTAGCGAGGAAGAAGCAGCATGGTTATTTTGCACTGATACCCCCGTCAGAATATCATCACAATACCCCAATTTAGGTGCAATTCTGGTTACTGGCGGCGCAAAAGGTTGTAAATATCATTTAGGCGAAAATAGCGGCACTGTTGAGGCTTTTCTGGGGGAGGTAGTGGATACAACTGGGGCAGGAGATGGCTTTGTAGCTGGTTTTTTAGCTCGTGCTAGTCTTGGAGGCGATCAAATCGGGGAAAATGCCGATTTAGCGCGTAATGCGGTGATTTATGCCTGTGCGGTGGGGGCAATGGTGACAAGGGCGGCAGGAGCGATCGCATCCCAACCGACTCGGGAACAGGTGGAGGAGTTTCTAGCGGCCTTTGATACTAAATCCTGTTTAAAAAGTATAGGATAGAAGGGATGGGGGATGGGGGATGGGGGATAGAGGGGAAACAATCCATAACTGGGTTTTTAAAGTTAGATCGGCAGTTAATCACAGGATTAAAAACGGATTTAGTATTATTTGCCAGTTTTTTGGTCAAACCAGTCTAAAACCCGATTCCATGCCCACCAGCGATCGCTATCGCCCCACTGACGCTGACAGGATAAACTGCTGATATAACCCACATGACCACCGTGGTTGGTTAAGAGTAGATCGACGTGGGGATTATCAGCGATCGCTGCTTGCAGATCGGGAATAACTGCGGGGGAAAAGAGGGGATCATCGGCTGCGTAGAGGATAAAAGTGGGTTTAGTTAAATAGGGTTGAAAGGGCAAGGGACTACTAGCGGCATAATAGTCAAAAACTGTCTTAAATCCTAAGTTTTTAATCACTAATTCTCGATCGAATCCGGCAATCGTGGTGGCGCGAGTAATTGCTTGGGGATCGATATAATCGGGATGAGCTTGATGGATGCGTTTGGCTAACTTGCGTAATTCCCTGGCGATCGCTTTTTCCAAATGTTTCCCCCAGGGATCCTGGACGAGATAGGATAAAGAACGATTAGAGTCTAAATTAGGACAAATTACCGCACCACCACCGATATCGACGGGATCGATCCCCATATCTTCCTGATTCTCTGCCGATTTAATTCCCCACAGGGCCAATTGTCCCCCCAGAGAGTAACCTGTGAACCAAAAAGGAGCAGGACAGCCCATTTTTTGAGCTTGGGCGGCAATATGAATGAAATCTAGCCCTTCATAGATGCCATCGGAGGTGAGAGTCGGGGATAATTCGGCTGTCTTACCGTGGGCGCGCCAATCGAAGAGGACGACTGCGTAGTTTCTCGCTACGGCTTTTCTGCCTAAAATTCTTAAAAACCATTGATTATCTAAGTCTCCCGTGATGCCGTAGGTGCCGATAATGGTTCCCTTCGCTTGCGGGGGAATGGAAAAAATCCCGTAGATGGGGACGGCATTGGCCCCGGTGAAAATGGTTTCTTGATAGACTGGTTCGGGAATAGCGATCGTATTTTGCCAGGTTTCTCGCGCTTTTAGGGACACATAGAGAGTCATGGCAAAACCGTTTTTCAGCAATGGGGGCGGAGTGTAGGTGAGATTATCAGTCTTCGTCCTAGGATGGGCAATCATAGCAGCACAGGGGAATCAAAAAGTCAAGAGGGGGAGACAAAAATTAACTTATGCCCACCGCTTGCTTAAAAATTGTAAAGCAAATTGTCCCAAGCGGCGAGCAACTCTGGCAGGGCAGTGGCCGACCAATTGCCCTCACAACCGCGACCTTGATAGAGAATGAATCGCAGGGAATAATTATCGGGAAATCCGTCCGCTTCTACCCATAAAAGCTCACTTTCCGCTTCACAAGCAATTCTTTCTTCATCCATTAATTCTGTGGCCATGGCCGCCATAGTTGCGGTCAATTGTGATAGTAACCGACGCAAATCTTGCCACTCGGACTCGGTCAATTCGATCGCCCAATCATCGCCACCAATTAATCCTTTATAAATGGCCGCCTTAGGATTCCAACCGAGTCGCCAACCTGAACCATATTTGAGAATTTTTTCCATAATTTTCTAGAATTTTAATAGGTCGGCATCTCCTGGTTTTGATAAAGATGGACGACGGGGAGAAGGACTAGGAGAAGGACTAGGAGTGGGGGTTTCTTGGGGGAGAATGGCGGGGTTATAAATTTCGACTAGAAGGGTGACTAACTGCTGCCGTTGACGACGATTAAGACTGTTAATCGCTTTGATATCGGCAGCCATGGGATTAACGGTAAGGGTTGCTTGTCCGGGATAGTTTTCTTCGTTGATTTTCTCGTTCACTCCTAGATAATCCCCTAGGGTTAATTGCCAATCAAAACGGATGAGAGTAAACCTTTTTTTTGTATCTTGATGATAACGAAGAAAGCGACTTATTAAAGTATTATTCGGATCGATCGCTCCTGTATCTCGACGGGTATAGTTGTTTTCTTTCGGTAAATCTGGCATTGCTTGATAAATTTGTTGAGCAACTGTTTCGGGGCGTTGAATTTGGCTCATCCCGGTGGATTGCCACGATAACCACCAGATAATTATCCCCATTCCTAGACAAAATACTAATAATATTATTCGCTGAATTTTTAGCTTTTGAGGGAATTTTAAGAGCATATTAATCAAGAAAAAGTTGAAGTTAATTATCTAGCACCAGTGGGAATTTTTCAGGAACAACTCAAGGGATTGTGAATATTATAAATCTAACAATACCCAAACTCATCTAACTGTAACACCTAGGCTCAAAGTTACCCCAGTCATCCCCATCATAGCAAAGACTGGACACGATCGAGAGGCCAGTAAACTTTATAGGCTTGACCAACGATATAACTTTCCGGCAAAAAACCCCAAGCATGGGAATCAAAACTATGGTTACGATTATCTCCCAAAACAAACAGGGTTTTTGGGGGTACAGTCACCAATTCTATTTCATAATTGGTCAACTCGGCGGTGTAGGGTTCCTCGATAACTTGCCAGTTGAGATAAACTTTACCCCTGCGGATTTCAATGGTATCCCCAGCAATAGCGATGACTCGTTTGATAAAAAAATCTCCAGAATTAGGCTCTAGTTGCTTAATTTTTTCGGGAGTTCTAAAAACAATTATATCGCCTCTTTTCGCTTGATAATTACTGGATTGACTGACGAAAATGCGATCACCTACTGCGAGGGTAGGCAGCATGGATTCGCTAGGAATCTCGAAAAATTCTATTCTTTGATGTAACCAATCGGGAAAATAATTACAGATAATTCCCCAAGTAAAAATTGCTGCCACCATCAGCGCCAAAATGGAACGATAGGTGTGACGATGGGGATGGAATTGATCGGGGAAAGTGTGATAAACATGATAAATAGCGATCGCTGTAGTTAAAGGGTTAAGAAAGAGGATATAGGCAAAAAAATGATCCATTTTCAGGGTAATCAGGGATATAGTCAGAAAAATTATCCCTAAGATCACCTTATCGGCGTACAATTGCCCTAACCCCGGTATAATCCGGTTAGCGAAGACGGCAAACCACGGGTTTTTTTGTTGGCGCGGAATTTTCTCTAAGCTGTTATTCTGTCTGGAATAATAAACAGTCCAGTGAGCGTCAAAAATATTGCTAATGTAAACGATAACCAGAGCAACTATTCCCCCTAATCCCCAGCTTACAGGGCCATTGTGGCTAAAAATTGACCAAATTGTCACAATTATTAATATTACTTGAGCGATTGCCAAAAGGGTTGCTTTCTGGTTTTTGTTAGCATACCATTGTCCCAAACCGGGGAAGAACATCGAGAGATTGACAGCTAACCAGGGATCTTTTGCTTGTGAATTAATCGCATAAGGACGAGAAACAGCCGAAAAAAGGGAGGGTTTGCTCATAGTATAGACCTATTGCCAATTCATTCAACAGTGATCAGTAAACAGTAAACAGTAATCAGTAAACAGTAATCAGTAATCAGTGAACAGTTAACTGAAAACTCACATCTGATAACTGGTAACTGATAACTACTATAGCAACCAACAACACTTAATGCTTTTACTTCAATTTAGCACATCTCATTACTGTCGCAAAGCTCGTTTAGCTCTAGGTTATAAGGGGATTGATTACCAAGTAGAAAATCTCACCCCCGGACTACATATTCTCAAACTCAGGCCCCTAACTAAAGGGTTAACCACTGTCCCCGTTTTAATGGCAGCAGATGAGATTATTGCCGATTCTACTGCCATTTTAAAATATTTAGAAAAAGTAGTTCCTTTCCCCTCTTTTATTCCCGATGGGGAAAAGGAGAAAAATCAAGCTTGGTTACTAGAGGATTGGTTAGATGAAACTATTGGAGTGGAGACCAGATTTGTCTATTATGATTATCGCGCCGGAGAGGGAAAAGCGATCGATCCTTCCCTGAGTAGTCAAATAATTATTAATATCGTGCGACAACAATATAAAATCACCCCAGCAAGGGTAAAACTAGCGGAGGAGCGACTAGAAAATGCCATCAAGATTCTAGAATATTGGCAAAATCAGCCCTATTTGGTGGCGGATAAATTAAGTGTAGCCGATATTGCCGCCACTGCCCTACTCAGTCCTCTGGCTCTAGTTCCCAGTTATCGTCAAAAATATCCCTGGTTGTTTGCTAGAATCGGGGAAATTCATCAACAGTGTCGGGAAAAATTGCCCCCCGGTTTAAATTAAATGAAGCGAACGACAAAAATTATCATCCTCATCTCTATCGGTTTCTTATCGCCCCTAAAAGCCCTTGCTTTGCCCGCTCCTGAAGATATTCCCGAAGAAGTTTTACGAGCAGAAATTATCACTTCGGCTCGATCGCCCCTTGATAATCAACCCCTAACTGCGGCAGAATATGCTTTACTGGAAGAACAATTAGCCACCAGCATTTATCCCCCCCAAATTAATCCCAAGATTCGACAATTAATTGCCCTGAGAAGATTACAAAAATTCCTCCAGATATTGATACCTTTCTATCGTTAAAATCAAAATAGTCAATCTCCTTTGACAAGAGTGCCTATGCTAACCCAAAAGGGGTGCATCTCATTTTTGTAAATCTACTGAGTTGGGATTTTTAAAGGGAAACTATTTTTTAAAATTGGTCATTACTTCCGATTTTACCACTCAATCCAAGCCTTTGGGGGGGTAGAACCCCCCAACCCCCTAGGGCTGTTTCATTCTCCCATCAGAATATCAAAAGTAAAAGCGATCACTGTCAGGTAAAATGAAAAGTGACCGCCAACTTTTAAAATATATGTTGAGCTTAATAGAAAAACTGAAACAAGTCAAGGACTTTCGGAA
>NZ_JADBTZ010000446.1:0-2630 GCF_020245885.1 Microcystis sp. M165S2
ATCGAGAATTTGAAAATAAAGAAGAACTGGAAAAAGTAGTCAATCAGCTTTTAAATGAAGGGGGATTGATTATTAAATGGAGTAGAAAGCTTAAAAATAAGGGTAATGCTGTCAATGTAACTTAAATGCGTAAAAGCTTACTCACTCAAAGCAGTCAACATGGAAAAATCTAAATCTTAGGTAAAGTTGCGTCAATGGTCCTTGAAGCAACAAGGGCGGCAGTGAAATTCTCGGCTGGAGATTTGACATTTTCCCAATCGGGACGCAAAGGATAAAGATTAGTAAGGCCGATAGTTACCCCTTGCTAGGGGATATTTTTGCTGGAAAATAATGTTCGCCGCCGGCCCAGCCAAGACCGTCTAAATGGAACCTGTGGCCAGAAAAATTAGGAAAACAGCCCTAGGGTTTCTTGCGAGTGCTATGTCAAATGAAACTAACGCGGTAGCGTTTCCACTTTCGAGGAATTTCGCTAGAATACAGAAAGCGGTAAAGCGCGTAAGGGATCACGGAAACCTCCCGCTCCTTTTGTACCTTGGAACAAATATCGCCCTTGAAAATGTAATGGTGACGGGTCAAGCAGCATAGAAGCTTAACGGCTAAGGTCAATTCTGCCCACAAATAAAATTCAGATCCGTCCGCCGCCGGGCAGTCGGTAGACGTTAAACTAAAACGCTTGTGGATTCGGTCTGACGGGGGCATAGTCTTCGGATTGTGTCTAGTTAAGAGGAGTAGAAGCAAGAATCTCCCGTCACAGCCTAGCTTGACGGCGAGAGTGTCAAAAAGGTAAATAGTCATTTTGATCGCCTAATCGTCCTAACTATGCCACGCACTCAACGTAACGATAATTTTATTGATAAATCTTTTACCGTCATGGCGGATATCATTTTAAAGATACTCCCCGCCAATAAAAAAGCCAAGGAAGCCTTTGTTTATTACCGCGATGGGATGTCTGCCCAAGCTGACGGCGAATACGCCGAAGCCCTCGATAATTACTATGAGGCTTTAACATTAGAAGAGGATCCTAACGATCGCAGTTATATCCTCTACAATATCGGTATTATCCACGCTAGTAACGGCGAGCATGAAAAGGCTCTGGAATACTACGAAGAAGCTATCCAACTTAATCCCAGAATGCCCTCCGCTTTGAATAATATCGCCGTTATTTACCATTTTCAGGGGGAAAAAGCCAGAGAAGACGGTCAACAGGCCGAAGCGGAAGCACTCTACGACAAAGCGGCAGAATACTGGAAACAAGCCATCCGATTAGCCCCCAATAACTACATTGAAGCCCAAAACTGGCTGAAAATCACCGGGCGATCGGAAATTGATGTTTTCTTCTAAATTGAGGAGACAGAATTCAGGAGTCAGGAGACAGGAGTTAGGAGTTAGGAGATTATTTTTATTTATTCTCCCCATCTCCCCATCTCCCCATCTCCCCAACCCCCAACCCCCAACCCCTAACCCCCAACCCCCAACCCCCAACCCCATTTCTCCCATGATCGATCGAGCTACAGTTGAAAAAATCGCCCATTTAGCCCGTTTAGAGATTAATAGCGGCGAAGAAGAACAATTTGCGCTGCAATTAAGCGGAATCCTGGATTATTTCGAGCAGTTAAGCGAATTAGACACGGAAAATGTGCCACCCACCACGCGAGCGATCGAAATTCAAAATATCACTCGCGCCGATAGTAATAGACTTTATCCCGATCACGAGGTCTTAGTGCAAGAATCGCCGGCCCCAGAAGGGGATTATTTCCGGGTTCCCCGTATTCTCAACACCGACGAAGACTAAATCAGTGATCAGTGATCAGATTTGAGTTTTCAGTTCACTGATTACTGATTACTGTTTACTGATCACTGATTTAGATGCCATCTAGGGTTTTTGCTGCTATCTTGGACTAAGATCAGACCTAGCAATGGAGACATAATATAATGATCGCATCTCAAGATGTGGCAGCATTTCAGCTTATTTCGAGCGTAGAATCGGCAGCAACAGAATTTAGGCCCTGGGGTTCTTTCACCACTCTAGAAGAAGGTCTTGGTTATAAAATCAAGCGAATTGAAGTGAATCCGGGTCATCGTCTCAGTTTACAGATGCACTACCATCGCAGTGAACACTGGATTGTCGTTTCGGGAACGGCAAAAGTCACCTGTGGAGATAACGAAGAAATTCTCGGAGCCAATCAGTCCACTTATGTGCCGCAGTGTACCGCTCACCGTCTGGAAAACCCCGGGGTGATCAAATTGGTGTTAATTGAAGTGCAAAATGGGGAATATTTAGGAGAGGATGATATAGTCCGTTTTCAGGATGATTATGCTCGCCATCAGAGCTAAGACTGTGTTGAGGGAGACAGAAGGCCAAGAAACTATATTTTCGCCCCAAAAACCTTTTGAGGTTAGTCTGTCTGACTGTCTTCCCTGTTGGCAAGGCTCCTCAAGTTCTAGAAAAATTTTCTTTTCCGGCTGGGTAGCGGTTTTCTCCATGGGAGTTGACACTCCCCGCTCTAAAGAGACGGGGATTCTTGGTTCACAGAGATTACTTGCTTAGACAGAATTGCTTCTGAAAAAGTAGAGGTATTCTCTCCCCAAGCGTTTATTGGGTCGAGCATCGAAGGTTCCGGTATGCCCTA
>NZ_JADBTZ010000447.1:0-5716 GCF_020245885.1 Microcystis sp. M165S2
ATCGGTGATTTGAGCGTGAATCCTGGCTACTTTGATTCTCGCTTTTTCCCGATTTTTTGACCCTTTCTGTTTTCTAGAAAGGCTTTTTTGTGCCTTTCGCAGTCTCCGATAATGCTTTTTAAAATGCTTAGGATTAGATACCTTGTCTCCATCGCTGGTAATCACGAGGCTACTAATTCCTAAGTCAATTCCGATGGCTTTATCTATTACTGGTAATGGCTTAATTGTTGGGTCATCAAATCTAATTGAGATATGCCAGCGTCCTGAGGGATGTAATCTGACTGTTACTGTGCTTGGTTCACAGCTTTCTGGTATTTGTCTTGACCATCGAATAGGTAAAGGTTCTGTGCATTTAGCTAAATAAATTTGTTTGTCTTTGAACTTAAAAGCAGATTTGGTAAATTCGGCACTTCCTCCTTGATGTTTTTTCCTAAAGTTGGGATACTTAGTACGACCAGCAAAGAAATTGGTAAAAGCTGTTTGTAGGTGTCTTAACCCTTGTTGTAAAGGTACACAACTAACTTCGTTTAAAAAGTCTAATTCTTCTTGTTTTTTCCAATCAGTTAGCATTGAAGAAGTTTCAGTGTATCCTACTCTTTCTTGTCTTTCATACCATGCTTGTGTTCTGAGATGGAGAGCTTTATTGTAAACTAATCTTACACAGCCCAAGGTGCGCCGCAATAGCGACTCTTGTTCGGGTGTGGGGTAAAATCGGAACGAGTAGGCTTTTTCCATGTCTCACATTTTAGCATATATTTGGTAAATGCGCTAGTATTTAAAGGTAAAGCCGTCGTAGAACGACGGGGTTTCAGACCCAAAATTTTCGATGAAGACGGGTTTTGACCCTGATGCCTGGGCGGCTTACAGCAACAAATTTGCGGGAATGCCATTTTTCCAGCAGGTCAACCTCACAGAGCGTTCTGTACGGATCACGGAGTTAAGCGTCAAGCCCTTGGTCGATATCATGGGAGAGATGCTCAAAGCATACTTAACACCTACTGGTTTGGCGGATATATTGAACTCGGTTAAACGCCAATTCAAAAATGAAGTGCATCAATGTCTGATGATAATTCATAGAATACCTCAAAAGGGGTTCGATAGTCAAGACATTTTCGAGGACAATTGTTAATCAAGTTTACGGCTCTTTCTACCTGCTCTGGCTTAACAATTTTCAAATTCGTTTCCTTGGAGAAAAATTGTCTTAATAGTCCATTAGTATGCTCGTTTAATCCCCTCTCCCAAGAATGGTAAGGAGTAGCACTCATAAAAATCTGCTCCCAATTTCCGACTCAACTCTTGATGTCCACAAAATTCTTTGACCTTGTCACAAGTAAAGGTTTTTCTTTTGTCAGAGGGAATCTCTTGGAAAAGTTTTTCGGTGACAAGGGTTGATTTCCGATGCGGTTTTGTTCTTGGCCAATCCTGCTAATAGAAATTTCCCGGCCTTGTCCACAGGAGTAACGAGAACTCCTTGATGATTTCCGCGTGTCACTTTCCCAATGACCGATTTCGGTTTTCTGGTCAGCGATTGCTGGTCGTTCGCAGATATCTACACGACTTGGAATCCCTCCAAGCTTGCTTTTGGCTCCATTTCGACTCTTTCTTTTTCCTCGTCTGGCCGCGTAGGTATTCTTGATACTTTCCACAGTCTCGATAGTTTTGATAGATCATTTGATAGATGGTTTCGTGACTGAGAGATTCTTGACTGGCTCTTTTCAGACGACCTGCTATTTGTTCGGGACTATGATAATCTTTTAATCCTTTTTTCACCAACTCTAAGGTAGCCTTGCTGACATTTTTAAAGGGTTGTTTGGCATTTTTTCGGCGCGTCTCGCTCTTAGCTTGTGCTGTGTCAGGTAGATAAGTAGTCGTGCCAAATAAATTTCCTAGTGAAGATAGGCACTCATGCAAGAGGCAAAAGGCAAAAGCTTTATCGAAATGTGTAATTAATTTTGCTTAGGTAGATAGCACCCCAGGGAACTTTGATTCCTTCTTAATTCCCGTGATATTGTGCTTTGATGACATCCGAGCCAGACGGTCATTTGCCGTTGAGATAAATTTCCCTCTTGACTAAGTTGGTAGAGCAAGTTTCTTGGTTCTATGTTAAGATGTGGGCGGCTCATTTTTGGGTCTGATTTGTTGTTGTTAATGATCAGACAGTACTTGATGAGCCTTTTTCTGTCAACTCTTGAGGTTGATGCGTTTCATTTTTGAATTGGCGTTTTCAGCAAACCCTAACTATAGGCTCAAGCTCACTTTTTCACTAGCTTGAGCAACTCTCGAAAACGTTGGCGTAAACTCTCGATATTAGCGGATTTCCCGCCATAACGCCAATCAACGTAGGCGCGAGCAATCTCCTCGATAATATTCGCCACTGGCGGCGGTTGGACGCTGCGGGCGGCAACAGCGTATTCTAAAGGGGTTTGAGCGGGATGTTTACCATAACCGGCTTCTGTTAAGATTCCTAACATTTGCTGGTATAAACGCTCGATTGGTGGTAGTTTTGCTAACTTGCGACCCCGACGCCAACGATGGAACTGTAGCCATCCTAACCAACCAGCGTAGGCGAAGACGACCCCCACTAAACCGCCGAGAATTCCCCCTAAAAGACTGCCAGAAATAAAGCGCCATAACCATCCCAATAACTTACCGATAGTAACGATAACATTTTCCCAAATCAGACCGAGAAAACCCGTTACTGGAGAGGGCAACCATCCAGCTACCCATTGCCAAAATTGCTTGAGGACACTAAAAGGTTCCGCTTCCTCAAAGGATGGGGGAATTAATTCCCGGCCCGGTATAGGATCGAAAGTGTACCAACCGTAACCAGGGAAAAACACCTCTGTGATGGCGTAAGCGTCCGTATTTTGGACAACATAAAAGCCAGTGAAAGGATTAAACTGGCCAGGGGCAAAACCGGTGGCTAATCGGGCAGGAATACCGATCGAGCGTAACATAATCGTTAACACGGTGGAAAAATGATCGGCGTAACCCCCCTGAAAACGAAACAAAAAGGCCGAGACTAAATCCTCATTTTCGGCTAAAAAGGGCAAATCGGCTTTTAATTCGTAGTTTTGCTTTAATGCTTGGGCCAGATATAAGGCCTTCTCGTAGGGAGAGGTTAAAGGTGTGGGAGATTTTGCCAGCAATTCCTCGGTTTTTCGGCGGACTTTCGGGGCAATTTCGGCAGGAATTTGTAAATAATACTTGAGAATAGCCTTCGGGTAAGTTTCTGGGGCCGATCGCAGTTGGCTGCGATTGCGTTCCGGCACTTGTGAGATTACAGTATAAGTTAGCCCTTCCGCTAATCCCCCCGGCGACCTTAAGCTATTTTCTCGGTCTAAAGATACCTGTCGGGTAGGAAAAAAGAGATACTGGGGCGAAGCAAGAGCGGGGATAATATTCGGTAAACTGGAGACAATGCTGTAAGTTTGGACTACCTGATGGGTTTTGGCTTGGGTTGCAGGTAACGGCACAAAAAAGCGATAGGACCAACTACTGCGATTTAAATCCTCTACTTCTTGATCTCGCGAGATTTGCCACCCTTGACCAGTATAGCGATCAAAGGCCATGGCGCGCCAGAATCCGGGGGCTTGAGAACGTACCCGCATGACTGTCTGGGGAGTCATACTTCCCCGCAAATTTTGGTTAATTTGGCTGTTAAAACCGTAATAAAAGGTTGAATCTAGCTGTCCTGACCCAACAGTGGGGCTATTACCGCCATTTACGCCACCATTCCCCGTTTCACCCTCGCGCACATAGCCGGGGTTAACGATTTGTCTGTCTCCCTGTTCAAAATCCTGATTTTCCATACCTTCGGGACTATTGACGGGAAAAGATTGAATTTGATAACCCGGAAAACGCGGCATCAGGGCAAAAATTGTCAATCCCAAGAGGAGAATTGTCAGAAAGAAAATCCCGAAACGTTGGGGAGAAAGGGGAGAATTTTGCGGGGAAAATAATTTTTTTGTGGCTAGACGCGGGGGTTTCTTTGAGAAGAAAGGGAGACTCTGATTGAGATTATCTAAACCTAAACGAGAACGATAGTCTAAAACTAGGGTAGGTAGGGATAAAAGCAGAAAGAGGATTAACCAAGGCGCAAAAGCGAGGGTTTGGGAGATTGTCCCTGCGACTCCCAAGAGAATTAAACCGATTACTATAGAATACCCTAAATCTTTGCGTCGGGGCAGGTCAAAACTATGGAGAATTTGCAGTTGAATTAATAATTGTGTTAAGGCAATGCGACTATCCTGCATCGCAACGATATTACCCAAGAATAGCGCCAACACCACTAACATTCCGATCGCTATACAAAATTTTGCCCCGATATTGCGCTTTTTCCTGCGTCGCCAACTCCAGATTCCGCCGATAATACTGAGAGGAACGGCCCAAATACCGGTATAACTATCAGTAGCCACATCGGTGGCGATAATACCGACGATTACTAAAGCTTGCACCAGAATTCTTAAAATAATCGATTCCTCGGTTTCTGGCAAGGGAGAAGATTCTATCTTTTGCCAGAGGGTTTTTAAGGAAGGTCTTGGACGAGCGGCACTGCTAACCATAGGGTAAATTGGGAGAAAGATCAAAAAGTTAATTTTATATTTCCCAGTTCTAATCTCGATCGCTCCCTGGGGTAAAGTGGATTTTAGATGTCAGAAGAAGGGAGATAGGGAGACGATAACTGATAACTGATGACTGATAACTGATGACTGATTACTGATGACTGATTACTGACCTATGATAGCCGTTACCAAGCCTGAAATTTTACCGTTACTTCATCCCCTGATTGGACAATTAGCCACGGCAATTCTGTCCGACTGGGAAAATCATCTTGATTTGTCGCCCTTTGAGTTGCCGGAAGGTTTAGGCTATGTGGAGGGACGTTTAGAAGGGGAAAAATTAATTATCGAGAATCGCTGCTATCAAACTCCCCAGTTCCGCAAAATGCACCTAGAACTGGCTAAACTGGGCAATGGTTTGGATATCCTTCACTGTGTCATGTTCCCCCGTCCAGAATATCCGCTGCCGATGTTCGGATGTGATATAGTCTCCGGCAAAGCGGGAATCAGTGCCGCTATTGTGGATCTTTCTCCCACCAGTGGCGATAAAACTCTCCCTAGTGCCTATAATCAAGCTTTAGCGGCTTTACCTGGGGCTGATTTCGCCCAAGCTCGTGATTTGCCGCCTTGGGGTCATATTTTCTCCGAATATTGTCTGTTTATTCGTCCCGAAACCGCAGCCGAGGAACGACAATTTTTACAAAGAGTAACAGATTTCTTGACAATTCACTGCAAATGTGCTAGGGAAAGTCAGCCTCTTTCTGGGGAAGAAACGCGTATTTATTTACAGGGACAACGGGATTATTGTAGTCAACAGCAAAAAAACGATAAAACTCGGCGTGTACTAGAAAAAGCCTTCGGTTGGGAATGGGCAGAGCGTTATATGACGGGGGTTCTCTTTGATCTGCCCGATTAAACTGAACTACTCCTTGTCAACATCAAAAATTGTCGTGTTTAGCGAGCAGTCAGGAGAATTAAGAGTGAACGATAATCAATTAAAGAGTCTATTTAGAGTCTGCTGAATAAATCTAAAAACCTTGTTGGGTAAGACTTTTAGACTTTTTGTCAATCAAAAAGTACCAGGCATGGGAGTGATCAGGGGGAAAATTCAGGTACTTTTTCCCTGAAAATTAGGTAGTTGACCACCTGAAAAT